>CAZJQF010000045.1:0-5046 GCA_964547925.1 uncultured Dehalococcoidales bacterium | reverse complement strand
GCGGGAAGGTCATTCATATCCGGAAGATGAAGCAAAACAAAACCTTTACTAGCCAGATTGCACCTCTCTTTCACTATCCGACTTCGTGAAATATTTTTCAGTTAATGATGTAACTGAGCATACTTCGGTGCGAAATCTTTATTATCTTTTATTATTGACCGGGTATTTCCGTGATTATCATCAAATTAAAATCCAAACTTGGCGGAGTTATAATATAATAATAAAATGTAAAAGTCAATAAATAATAGCGAAAATATCGGGTTATTTTTCATTCTAACAACAATATACTGCAATAAATCAATTAAATATTAGATTATTTTACCAAATATCCCTTGAGGTTAAATCCGGTTCTGCGGTTTATTTACACCCCACTTTTTCCTTCAGCTCTTTCTTTAAAATCTTACCGGCGGCGCTTTTCGGCAACGCACTGACGAATTCCACCGATTTGGGAGCTTTGTAATGGGCTAATCTCTGTTTGCAAAAATTCTTAAGCTCATCGTCGGTAACGTTTGCCCCTTGTTTCAGGGACACCACAGCGTGCACCCTCTCGACCCAGTAAGGGTCCGGGACACCGATGACCGCCGCTTCCAGGACTGCCGGATGCCGATATAAAACCTCTTCCACTTCCCGTGCGTAGATATTTTCGCCGCCGGAAATAATCATGTCCTTCTTTCTGTCTACGATATAGATAAAACCTCGTTCGTCATAACGCCCCAGATCACCGGTATGCAGCCAGCCGCCGGTCACCGTTGAACGCGTGTCATCAGGCTTGTGCCAGTATTCCACCATGGTATGCTTCGATTTCACGATTATTTCACCTATTTCACCCATTGCAACATCTTCACCATATTCGTCAACGATCCTGGTATGCACCCCGATTAGCGGTTGACCGCAGGAACCGAGAACACTCGCCTCATCCGGAGATGTCTCCGCAATCCGGTGGTCGTCTCTCAGCATACCGGTAATACCCGGACCGGTTTCAGTCTGCCCGTAACTCTGCATAAAAATAGGCCCCCACGTTGCCAGCCCCTTCTTTAATAGTTCCACCGGCATCGGCGACCCCACATACAGTATCCGTTTCACGCTGCTGAGGTCATAATCGGCATAATCGGGCAAAGCAAATATCGCGGCCAGATGGGTGGGCACTATCTGTATATCGGTTGGTCTCTCTTCCCGGATAGCCCGGAGGGCAGATGCCGGGTCGAACGAGTTCATAATGACATTACTGCCTCCGATATAAAGATGCCCGAGGAAATTTTCGATGGCGCCGATATGGAAAAGGGGCATAAACGTAAGATGCTTATCACCCGGCTGCAGACTCTTTAGTATTACGAACCCCATCGTATTATCCATCGTCTTATGATGGGTATATAAAGCCCCGCGCGGCGTTCCGGTAGTCCCGCTGGTATATATTAAAAATAAGGGATTATCTTCGGTAACCCGAACATCGGGCTCGCCGACGGAATAGTCGGATAGCAGGTCGCCGAGATACTCCATCCCGGGTGTCCGGGATGCTAAAGATATGAAGTTTTTTACCCCGGGAATACTCCCCCGCAATGAATTTACCGCCTCGATTAAATCCGGCCCGATAAACAGCGTATTAGCTTCGGAGTAATTAATTAAATACTCGAGTTCTTTCGCCTGTAATCTCGGATTCAGAGGCGAAGCGATAAAGCCTCCTTTCATCGCTGCCCCGTAAACATCGGCGTATTCCAGACAGTTGAATGACAGAAGACCGATTACATCCCCGGCCGTGACTTCCCTCGACTGCAGTGCGTGTACCAGACTGTTAACCCTTGCGTTATACCCGGCGAAGGTTATTCTTTCGGAACCGCATATGAAAGCCTCCCGGTCCGGATATAACAGCGTATTCCGGTAGATAATATCGGCAAACGTTCCTATTTCATAGCGGGACAGTTCTTTTAACAGGTATTGTTTTGCCATATTAACTCCGCACCGTGATTACTGTGATAATGATAATTTTTACTCTTTTTACGGCATTTATGGGCTTTTTCACACCCATGATAAGTCTAAAATGCAATAATGTCAAGTTATATTCAACTTATTTATATTATTTTTTTCATTTTAACATTATTTCATTAAAAATAATGCATATTTACCGCATTATATACTTATCTTTATTCAATGCCTCGGGAATAATAAAAAACCTTTTGAACTGCCGGTGATATAAAGCAAAATGATAGGCTGCGGACACGTATGCTACGGTGAGTTTAGGAAAATAGAATACTGATAGGTAAATACGTAGGAACAGAATAAATAACGTCAGGCCGGAGAAAAATTGAATTTTATAATATTCTGGAGGATAAAACGGTATTGTAGATTACGTCTTTTTGAATTCGCCGACGAAAACCGTCTCGGTGTTTTTCACTCCGGGCATATTCATAAGCTCATTTTTAATAAAGCTGTAAAGCTCTTTCTGGCTCACCGATTGGATGCCGATTACTATATCAAATAACCCGAGACAGGTTTCCACATTATAAACATTAGAATAGCCGACTAACCGCTCGCAGATTTCACTAATTTTTGAAGCTTCCGCATTCACCAGTATAATCGCATCGGGTAATTCGCCCTTTTTCATTTTAGGCACGGCGGTGACTTTGATGAGGCCTGAATCGTAAAGGTTTTTAAACCGCCGGGCTATGGTGGAACTGCTGGCTCCCAGTTTTTTGGCTAAATTTTTATAACTGCTTCTGCCGTTTCTTTCCAGTTCCGCAATAATACGCCTGTCCGTCTCATCGATTTCAGAAAACTTATGAGCCATCACCGCTTCGGATAATAATATACTGTTCCATGTTTTCTTTATTTCATTGATGATACAAATCCAGGACCTTTTGATACCTTCTATTTGAGATAAATCTCTGGCAAAATCATTCAATTCGGTTACGGAGAAAAAAGTCGCCCGGGCTACAATGTCGTACCTGCCGAAGACTGTTTGTAAAAGATTGATTCCCGAGTAAGTGGACATTTTGTCGCAAATTTCATCGATTTTATTCATGTCTGCATTAATGACCAGCAATATTTTTACTTGCTTATTCGTCAGGTATTGAACAGGGACCACCTGAATTGTGATGACGTCATTTACCAGATTACTTATCCTGCGAGCTACTGTGGCTACGCTCAACCCCAATTCCTTAGCAAGTTCATAGTAACTCCGCCGGCCGTCTTTCTGAAGTTCCAATATTATTTTCGAATCTATTTTATCAACCATCACAACCCCTATCCTTAAACAACCTTTTTACAATTCAGCGTACGCATTACTAATATAATATAACCTTAAAACCAAACTCAAAATTCTGTGTTATCCGTCCCCTTATACCTATACCCTATAATTATTTTTTAATTGTTTTGATATAATCCGCAGCGTTTTCTCCCGCCATGCGGCCGCTGTTCAGTGCAAAACCGAAGGTATTACCCGGCAGGACGAATACATAACTGTCACCGTAAATCGCGTTAGCATCGACGCCTGCCGCGTAAAGTCCCTTCAAAACCTTATGGTCTTTCGCTAAAACTTCTGTTTTATGGTTAATCTTGATGCCGCCGAGTGTTCCGTAGGCACTGGGGTAAAACCGGGCTCCGTAAAACGGGGGTTGTTTGATTGGTCTTAAATAACGGGCTTCTTTGTGGAAAATCTCATCCCGGCCCGTCTCACAGGCGGTATTATAATCTTTTACCGTTTCCTTTAGACCGTCCGGGTCGATACCCGCTTTATTAGCGAACTCCTCAATCGAATCCGCCATAAACACGTTTTCATTACCCTGAGCGATAGCCTCTTTAATTATGGCGCCGAGCTTGTCTGCTCTGGTCACATGAGCCATGGTAAAAACATGGTCAAGCTTTACTTCTTCATAGTATTTTCTTGCCGCATCATCGAAAATGTTAACGGCACAGCGGTTAATTTGCCGGACAATTGCATTACCGGTAAAGGTAGTATTCCCCATAATCTCTTCATTAATGAAGCGCTCGCCGAGTAGATTCACCAGCAGGCTTGGTTGATAAAATGCCGAGCTAAGCATCATCGACATCGCCATTGCGTTCGGGTCGATTTTTAATTGATTAATACCCGTGGCCATCGCCGGCATATTGTAAATAATCTCCATACTCATGGTATCCTCGGCTGCCCCCGCCTCCCAGGCCATCTTGATACCTTCCCCGACCATCCCGGGAATCCTCATGGAGTATAAGTCTTTCCCCCATTCGAAGGGGGTATATTTCTTAATCATATCGGGGTTATCGCCGAATCCGCCGGAAGCAATAATCACAGCTCTGGTATGGGCTTTGATAACCTCACCGTTCCGGTCCTCAGCCTCAACCCCCGTAATTTGGCCGTTCTCATTGATGATTTTTTTTGCCGGCGTCTGTAAATAAATTTTAACGCCTGATTCGCTGGCTCTCTCGGTCATAATTTTCATCATGGTTGCGGCGGCCGTCGCACCGCGATGCCCGCCCGGCGTTTTTACGATATGCCAGGTAATATTAGATTCCGGGAAATAAGCCTCAGGGTCTAAAAATTCGACTCCCATGTTTTCCAGCCAGTCGATGGTATCTGCCGATTTATTGATATAGTTAGACACCAGTCTGGCATCGACACGCCAGTGCGTATAGTCCATGAATATCCTGAAGGCTTTTTCCTTAGTCAGCGGATTTTGATTCAAGCGCTGCAGTCGGCTTTCTACGGCAAATGGCCCCATCGCCATACTGCCCGTGCCGCCGGTAGTCGCTCCTTTTTCGAACATCACCACCCGGGCACCCTTTTCCGCAGCGGCCACGGCTGCGGCGAGGCCGGAGGTTCCCGCCCCGATAATAACAATATCCGTTTGTACTTCTTTCATATTTTTCCCTTCCTTTAATACGAGTGGTTTTATCGGCTCATAATTTCTAATTACCCACCGAGGTAGGCTTTGATGACGTTCTCATCCTGAGCGATAGTCTTGGCATCGCCTTGCATGGTGATGCTGCCCACCTCCATAACGTAGGCCGTATTAGCCAGTTCGAGGGCCATGCGGGCGTTCTGTTCCACCAGGATGA
>CAZJQF010000044.1:10384-15273 GCA_964547925.1 uncultured Dehalococcoidales bacterium | reverse complement strand
TTAATGACGAGCAGTTAAACTGGGTCGGACGCGGCATTCCCATCTATATGAATTTGGCGAAGAAGTATAAAGAACTCGGATTATAATATTGTCAGGGTTACATTCTATCCCGCACGGACATCCCCATCAGACGCAGCGTTTGGGCCAGCGCTATCCGGGCGGCCTGGACCAGCTTCAAGCGGGCTTTGGTTAAAGCTTCATCGTCGGTGACCACCCGGCAGTCCTTGTAGAAACTGTGGAAGACGGTAGCGAGTTCGGTAGCGTAATACGCCAGATGATGGGGTTCGAGAGTCTGTGCGATGATTTCGATAACTTCCGGCAATAAGATTATCTTGCGGATTAAAGCCAGTTCCGCTTCGCTTTTCAGCAAAGAAATGTCGCCGTCGCTATAATCGATTTGCTTTTCTTCGGCCAGCCGCATAATGCTGGAAATACGGGCATGAGCGTATTGTACGTAATAGACCGGATTTTCCGAGGACTCTTTTTTGGCCAATTCCAAATCAAAGTCCATCTGAGCATCTGCCGAGCGTGACAGAAAAATAAACCGGCAGGCATCGGCACCGACTTCGTTAACCACTTCCTGGAGTGTGATAAGCTCACCGGTACGCTTGGAAATTTTTACCAGTTCGCCGCCGCGGCGCAGGGTTACCATCTGCGAAATAAGCACGGTCAAACGGGCCGGGTCAATATCCATAGCAGTCAAGACAGCCTTCATCCGCGAAATATGCCCCTGATGGTCGGCGCCCCAGATGTCGATGACCTTTTCGAAACCCCTTCCGATAAATTTATCGTAATGATAAGCGATATCGGTAGCAAAATAAGTCGCTGCACCGTCACCTTTTACGATGACGTTATCTTTATCTTCCCCTAGGGCAGTGGAAACGAACCAGACAGCATTGTCTTTTTCTGCGATATAGCCTTTATTTTTTAATAAGGCCATCACGCGTTCATATTGCCCTGAAGTGAAAAGGTTCTTTTCGCTGAACCAGACATCGAAAGTTACGTCGAGCAGTTCAAGGTCGGCCTTAATGCTTGCCAGCATTTTATGGAGACCGATTTGGCCTAATTCCCGGAAAGCTTCCGATTCCGGCATCTTTAAAAATACATCACCTTTTTCGGCGATGATTTCCTTGGCAAGGTCAATCATATAACCGCCCATATAGCCGTTCAACGGCATTTCAGCAGATTGCCCTAACGCCTGTTTGTAGCGGGCGTAAAGCGTATTATAAAAGGCGTTCATCTGGTTACCGGCATCGTTGATGTAATATTCTTTTTCGCAGCGGTAACCGGCGGCATTCATCACATTTGCCAGCGTGCTGCCGATAATGGCGCCACGGCCGTGCCCCACGTGCAGCGGCCCGGTAGGATTGACACTGACAAATTCAACCTGAACTTTTTTATCTTGCCCGTAATCGATACAGCCGTATTTTTCTTTGGCTTTTAAGATGGCTTCTATGTTTTGGGCTAACCAATCAGCGGCCAGTGTGATATTGATGAAACCCGGCGGAGCAACATCTATACGGCCGATTTCGGCAGACGGTTTAACGCGGGCAGCGATTTCTTTCCCTATTGCCATCGGGTTCATTTTAGCCGGTTTCGCCAGCCTCAAAGGAATATTGCAGGCATAATCGCCGAAAGCCGCATTCTGCGGGTGTTCCAGCGTGATTTCCGGTAAAGCCACCTGTGACATTTTGCCGTCCTGCTGAGCCTGATGTATGGCTTCGGTCAGTAAACCGATTATCTTTTGTTTAACTTCGAGGATACTCAATTTTTCACCTGTAAATAGCGCTCTAAACAGATATAAACTATATCATATTCAGGCGGGAGAGGTAAAAATTTATAACTTACCGGTAAATGTCTTTGCGGTGACCGACTTTTACCACCCAAACAGTGAGGACTTCATCTTGAATGGAATAAACGATACGGTATTTACCCTGCCGTAAACGGTATCTTTCCTGTCCGGTTAATTTTTCGCTGCCGAGAGGCCTCGGATTATCCGCCAGCGAACCGATTTTCAATATTATCTTTTGTAAATCTTTTTTTGGTAACGTCCGGAGGTCTTTCTCGACCGAAGCCTTGAAATATATCTTAAATGAGGCCATCTTTCTTTAGCCTCTTGACCATTTCGTCATAGCTGATGAGTTTCTCGCCGGCCCGGTCTTCGAAAGCTAAGATATCTTCCGCGTCTTCCGTGAGTGTTTCTCTCACGGCAGTATTGACTAAGTCCGAAATCGAGCGTGAAGTTTCGGCCGCTTTTAATTTAAGGGCTTTATGCAGTTCCGGTTCCAAATAAATCGTCGCCCGTTTTGTCTGATTAGCCATCTCGCCACCTCCCCGGTTAATATAGCGCCATTATAACGTTTTAACGTTGAGACGTCAAGACGTTATTTTTAGCTCCACTCGCCGGATTTCGGCCAGACTCGCGTCAGTTCTTTAGTCAGTAAGGCATATTCAGGTTTATTAAGAGTGGGGTTATTAGCAAAAAGGTTCGCGGCTTCACGGCGGGCCAGTTCCAAAATGTTAATATCGGAGATTTTGGCCATTTTCAAATCGGGGATGCCGCTCTGGCGGGTGCCGAAAAACTCGCCGGGGCCGCGTAATTTCAAATCTTCCTCCGCCAGCACGAAGCCATTCTGGGTCTTTTCTATAATATCCAGCCGCAGCCGCCCGATTTCCGAGGGGTCTTCCGCCAGGAACATACAATAGCTTTGGGCCTGCCCCCGCCCTACCCGACCCCGGAACTGGTGCAGTTGAGATAATCCAAACCGGTCGGCACTTTCCACCAGCATGACGGAGGCATTCGGCACGTCGATACCTACTTCGATAACCGGCGTCGCCACCAGAATCTGGATTTCGCCGCGGTTAAACTGATGCATTATTTCGTTTTTACTGTCGTTGGACATCCGGCCGTGCAACAGACCCAGTTTTAAATCCGGGAAAACGTCTCTTGATAAATGCTCGTATTCCTCCGTAGCGGCTTTAGCCTGCACTGCGTCGGATTCCTCGATAAGCGGACAGATGATAAACGCCTGCCGGCCTTCGGCCACCTGTTTGGCAATAAAACGGTAGGCACTCTCCCGCTGTTCCGGCTTTAACCATCTGGTCTTTATTTCCTGCCGTCCGGGCGGCAGCTGGTCGATGACCGATAAATCGAGGTCGCCGTACAGCGTTAAGGCCAGCGTGCGGGGTATCGGCGTGGCGGTCATTACCAGCACGTGCGGATTAAACCCTTTTTGCCGCAAGACCGAACGCTGTTCGACGCCGAACCGGTGCTGCTCGTCGACAACGGCTAAGCCAAGCTTATTAAAAGTCACTTCTTCCTGAATTAAAGCGTGCGTCCCGATGATGATATTGATATCCCCGTTCCGTATCCACTCCTGTAACAACTGCTTCTTCTTGAGAGTAATCGCCCCGGTTAATAACGCGACGGCAATCGAAGTCGGCAGCAGTCCCGCATAAGACCGGATTAACGTATCCGATGATTCCATCTTGCCGGCTTTCGCCAGCAGTGTCGAAAGCGTGTTAAAATGCTGCTCGGCCAGGATTTCCGTGGGGGCCATCAATGCCCCCTGATATCCGTTAGCCACCGCCATCAATAACGCTATCGTGGCGACCACCGTTTTGCCGCTGCCGACCTCTCCCTGCAGTAAACGCGACATCGCTTGAGGTTTGGTGATATCCGCCAGGATTTCCCGAACGACTCTCTGCTGGGCCGGGGTCAGTTCAAACGGCAGCGACTTGTTAAAAGTCTCCAGAAGTGATTTATCGATGTTAAAGGCGTTACCCGGCTGGCTGGACTGCCAGTTACGTTTCCGCCGAAGTACGCCCAGTTGCAATAAAAACAACTCATCGAAGGCCAATCTTACCCTTGCCCTGTCTTTCAACGCGGCATCGTCAGGGAAATGGGCCTGCGTTACGGCCTGCGATAACGGCAACAAATTATTCCGGGTCATCAAATCCGGCGGCAGAAAATCCTCCAACTGCCCGGACCACTGGTCCACTATGGTTTTCATCAGCTTCCGCACCTGACGCGGGTGCAGGCCTTCGGTAAGATGGTACAGCGGCACGAGCCGCCCGGCGTGAATTAACTCCTTATCTTCAAGTAATTCCCATTCGGGATTTTCAAAAGTCAGCCGCCCCTTATAGGAATTTACCCGTCCGCTGATGGCAACCTGCTCGTTCGTTTTTAAAGTTTTCGCCATCCAGGGATTATTGAACCAGATGATATTGATGTTACCGGTTTCGTCGCCCACCGTGGCTTCCGTGCTGAGCCGCGGGCCGCCGCCCAGCCGCTTCTCTCTGGCTTCCCAGACATTGCCGACGATGGTCTGCTCTTTTCCCTCCTCCAGATTGGCAATAAACTGCCGCTGGGAATAATCGATATGCCGGTTGGGGAAAAAATAAAGCAAATCGCGAATCGTCCGCACGCCTAATTTGGCGAACTTATCGGCCAGCTTGCCGCTGATGCCTTTGATAGCGGTTATCGGGGCATCGATAAACGGGCCGGGAATTATTTTGGTTGCAGTCTTCACCGGGGGTTTTTTAGCAGCGGGTACGGGCTTTGTTGCTGTCTCCGGTGTTTCTACGGTCAGCGCCGGGAGAAATTCTTTGACCTTATTTACCCACTCCTGCCGCTCGGAGGGTGTCAGTTTGGCGTAGCTGGTTTTCACCAGCAGACTACGGAACTGAGTGAGCAATTTCCGGTTGGCGATTGCCATCGCGGCAGATTCGCCCCAGTTCTTTAGAAACCGGTCGAGCCCGCCGAAAACGGCCGTATCGGTAAAGCCTTTTTTCTGCTCCAATTCCAGAATTTTTAACAGCGGCGTGGTATCTAACGGCAATCTAAACCCCCAAAAGGTAAAACCTGTTAAGGATTATTTTACCATAAC
>CAZJQF010000044.1:0-10284 GCA_964547925.1 uncultured Dehalococcoidales bacterium | reverse complement strand
TCGCCCTGTACCCCTACCAGTATCAATCCGGGACCGGTATGGACACCGATAGCCGGAGTCATTCTGGAGCGTAATATTTTGGCTTTCGGATACAAAACACTCAGGCGGTCGATAAAGGCTTCGGCTTCGGCAGGGCTGGCCGTGTATTCTACCGCCATCTCTTCGATTTTCTTGTAGCTCCGGGCAAAGTTAAATAAATAATCGATAGCTTTCGTCCGGGAACGGACCCGTTCTACCGGTTCGACAAGGCCGTCTTTCAGCGTCACGATTGGATTGATTTTAAGCAGCGAGCCGAGAAAGGCCTGCGCCCGGCCGATTCTGCCGCCGCGCCGCAGGTATTCCAGCGTATCGAAGGTGGCACGGAAACCGACCCGTGAAGCGGTCTTTTTTACGGCATCTTTTATCTCCGGGAAATCACCGCCTGCATTAGCCGCTTTCGCCGCGGCCATAACGATAAAACCCTGTGTTATTGCCGCCCAACCGGAATCGATTATTTCAACCCGACATTTCTGCCGCATCAATGCCACACCCTGACGGGCAACCTGATAAGTCCCGCTGAGTTTCGCCGATACCGTTATCACCGCAATACGGTCGGTTTCCTCCGCCAGTTTATCGTAGGCTTCCGCGAACACGCCCGGAGCGGCAACCGAAGTATGGGGAAATTCTTTGGCAGTCCTCAATTTATCGTAAAACTGCTCGGTGGTAATATCGATGCCGTCACGGAAGGTCTCGTTACCGAAGGTAACCACCAGGGGGATTACGGTAATACCGAGTTTTTGACGCACTTCTTCCGGAATGTCGGCAATGCTGTCAGTTACTATTTTTACCGCCATACCGAATCCCCCGCTGATTTTATTAAACGATTATTCGATAGAAACGATATACTCGTAATGCGGCTGGCCGCCCAACACAATATCGATTTGCAGGTGCGGATAATTCTCTCTGATACCCGCGGCTATAGCTTCGGCTTCATCCGGTTTAACATCGGCCCCGTAATAAACGGTCAATATTTCTGCTTTCTCCAGATTCAAACGCGACATTACTTTATTCAATACATTGATAGGCGTATCGGCTACCGCGACAAGCTCATCATCCAGTAAGGCGATGGGTTGTTTCTTCTGTATCTTAAATTTGCCGAGTTTAGTAGCCCGTACCGAACGGGTAATCTCAATCGTCTTAACACCCTGGCGGGCTTCGTCCATCAATTTGATGTTGGTATCGAAGTCAGCTTCGAAATCGAAGGCGAGCAAGGCGGCAATCCCCTGCGGAATCGATTTGGTAGGAATAACTTTCACTTCTTTCTTCGTCAGGGAATGTACCTGTTCTGCGGTTAAAACGATATTTTTATTATTCGGCAGCAAAATGACTTTACCGGCCGATACCGCTTCGACAGCCTGTAGCAACTCTTTAGTGCTGGGGTTCATCGTCTGGCCGCCCTTGATAATCTCCGCCGCCCCCAGGCTCTTGAAAACATTGCTCAGACCGTCACCGGATACCACCGCAACGATATCCATATCCAGCGAGGGAGCCCGTTCCTTTTGCATTTCCAGGAAGTCCTGATACTGCTCGTCCATATTCCGGATAGATACCTGGTGCATCGTACCCAGTGAAGTCATCATATGAATAATATTACCGGGATCTAAAGTATGGATATGAACTCTGACGGTGGACTCATCACCGACGACAATCAAGGACTGTCCCTTCTTTTCCAGTTTTTCACGTATCTTGTCAGGCTTCATCTTCGAGCCTTTGACCATAAACTCCGTACAGTACCCGTAAGGAACCTCAGGCATGGCGTTTGCCTGGGTTTTTCTTGTCTGAGACGGCATATTGCTGGTGATAATCCATGGTTTACGGAACTGCATTTGTTCCGCTTCACCCTTGAGGTAGTTCGATATGCCTTCGAGAATGGTATAGAAACCCTGCCCGCCGGCGTCCACTACACCCGCGTCACGCAATACCGGCAGTAACTTGGGTGTATTCGCCACCGACTCTCCGGCAGCATCCAGAGCCGAATCCACTACCTGGACCATAGTATCGCCGTTCGTAACGGATTGAACGGCTTTAGCGGCATCTTTGATAACGGTTAAAATGGTCCCTTCTACCGGGTTGCTCAAGCCCTTATAAGCAGTCTTGGAGGCCTGCATCAGAGCCGCGGCGAGGTCTTTTCCGCTGATGGTTTCCTTTTCCCCCACCCCCTGGGCAAAGCCGCGCCAGATCTGGGATAAAATAACACCGCTGTTGCCGCGGGCACCCATTAACGCGCCTTTGGCCATCGCCTGCGCAACCGTCGAAGCGGATTTATCCGGAGCCCGGTAAGCCTCTTCGATGCCGGAGCGCATCGTTAGGAGCATATTCGTCCCGGTATCCCCATCGGGAACCGGAAAGACATTTAAAGCATCGATATCCGAAGCATTCTTTTCCAGCCAGGTGGTCGCGGCTGCCAGCATCTCCCGCAAAACCTGCCCGTCGATTTTTTCTATTTGTTTCATTAATAGTCCATCCTTGCCAAACTTACCCGTTCTATGTTATTATGAACGAAGTTTAAAACATATTGTTATTCCAGTCAAGGAGTTAAAATTGAAGTGCGATCTCTGTGGCAAACAACCACAATTTGGTAATAACGTCTCCCATTCCAAGCGGCGTACCCCGCGTAACTGGCTGCCCAACATCCATCCGGTTACTTTGGTAATTGACGGTAAAACCAAACATATGAATCTCTGCACCCGCTGCATACGTACACAAAATAAGGTGGCTAAGACTTAGCCGCACTTTCCCTTATTTTTCTTATTCCTTCCGCCACACTTTGTTTCGTATTAAAAACAGCCGCGCCTGCGACCAGTACTCTGGCGCCTGCGGCTACTACCTGAGATACGGTTTCCGGATTAATACCGCCGTCAACTTCCAGTTCCGCTTTCAGCTTCCGGCTGTCCAGTTCGCTGCGTAAGCGGACGATTTTATCCAGAGCTTCCACGATAAAGGTCTGCCCGCCGAAGCCCGGATTCACACTCATCACGAGCACCAGGTCAACCGCCGGTAATATCTCCGTCAGCAGATCGACCGAGGTCCCCGGATTTAAAGTAATGCCGGCCTTCACTCCGACCCCTTTTATCTGATGAATTGTCCGGTGAATGTGCGGACAGGTCTCGATATGCACGGTAATAATATCGGCACCGGCTTTCGCAAAAGCTTCGATATGGCGTTCCGGTTTTTCTATCATTAAATGAACATCCAACGGTAGTTTCGTCCACTTTTTTAAAGACGCTACCACCGGCACGCCGATGGTTATATTAGGGACAAAGTGCCCGTCCATCACATCAACGTGAATATAATCGGCGCCGGCTTTTTCCGCTTCCTGCACCTGTTCCCCGAGACGTCCGAAATCCGCCGAAAGAATCGAAGGAGCGATTTTTATAGTTTTATCTCCGGTCACGTGCTTCTCCTGTCAGTTTTCCGGCAGCCTTTAAAGCCTGTCCGACCTGTTTCCCGGCCGTACCACCCGTAACATCCCTGGCGGCAATCGAAGTTACCGCTGTAATATCAAAAACATCTTTGCCAAATAACGGGGAAAAAGTCTTATATTCTTTTAATGTCAGCTCTTTCAGTAATTTATGCTTTCCCACCGCATAGGTCACCAGCTTGCCGACGGTTTTGTGGGCTTGCCGAAAAGCCATCCCCTTGTTAACCAGATAGTCAGCAATATCGGTCGCCAGCAAATAGCCGTTTTCCAGTGCTTCGCCGGCAGTGTCTGCGTTAATCTTGAGTGTTTGAACCATACCGGCGAAAACATCCAGTGTCGTCAGGTATGTATCTATTGTATCGAAGAAACCTTCTTTGTCTTCCTGCATATCCCGGTCGTAAGCCAGCGGCAGGGCTTTCATTGTGGTCAGGATGGCCATCAAATTACCGTAAACCCGGCCGGTCTTACCCCGGGCCAGTTCCGCCACGTCGGGATTCTTTTTCTGCGGCATAATACTGGAACCGGTTGTAAACGCTTCATCGATTTCAAGGAAACCGAACTGCGGGGATGACCAGACAACCAGTTCTTCCGCTAACCGGGAAAGATGCATCATTCCGATGGCCGCCGCAGATTGGAATTCAATAACAAAATCCCGGTCGCCTACCGCATCCATACTGTTGCGGCTGACCTTGCTGAAACCCAACTCTTTAGCCACGAACTCCCGGTCGATATTATAGGTAACACCGGCTAAGGCGCCGCTGCCGAGCGGTAAAACATCCGCCCGTTTATAACAATCGTTAAACCGTTCGATATCCCGCTGCAGCATCTCGAAATAGGCCAGCAAATGGTGGGCCAGCAGGACCGGCTGGGCCGGCTGCAAATGGGTATAACCGGGTATTGCCACGTTTTTATTGGCTTCGGCTAAAGTAATCAGGGCTGACTGCAGGGCGCGGAGTTTGCCGGTCACTGCATCTATCATCTCTTTGGTAAAGAGACGCAAATCAGTAGCGACCTGGTCGTTCCGTGAACGTGCGGTATGGAGCTTGCCCCCCGCCTCGCCGATTTTTTCCGCCAACCGGCTTTCGATATTCATATGAATATCTTCGAGGTCCGTACGGAACTCAAACTTTCCCTGCTCGATTTCCTGCCGGATTTCGTTCAGGCCTTTGATAATCGCTTTCCCCTCGGCGATAGTAATGATGCCCTGTTTCGCCAGCATTTTGGCGTGGGCAATACTACCGGCAATGTCATGGCGGTACAACCGCCAGTCGAAAGAAATCGATTCGGTATATCTTAATACCTTTTCGTCGGCCTCTTTTTCAAACCGGCCTCTAATAAGACTCATTTTACTTTTTCTTACCTTTTAAGTCTCCGAATCCCTGTACCTGCGCCTGAGTTTTTACCGGTAAGCCCCACAGCCTGATGAAGGATGCGGAATCTTTCGGGTCAAACGTATCTCCTTTATCATAAGTCGCCAGGCTAAAACTGTAAAGTGAATAAGGCGATTTCCGCCCGACTACGATACAATTGCCCTTGAAAAGTTTAACCCGGATCGTACCGGTAACGAACTGCTGCGTAGAAGTAACGTAAGCTGCCAGGTCTCTGCGGTGTGCCGAAAACCACAGACCGTTATACACTAAAGCCGCATAATCGACGGTAACTTTCTGCTTATAATGCATCTGGTCCTTCGACAACGTCATTTCTTCCAGCGCCTGATGTGCCGTGATTAATACCGTTCCAGCCGGAGCCTCGTAAATTTCCCGGGATTTAATACCAACCAAACGGTTTTCAATATGGTCGACTCTGCCGATGCCGTGCTTGCCGGCAATCTGGTGCAGTTTTTTAATCAATTCGACCCCGCCGAGTTTTTTTCCATTGAGACTGACCGGAATGCCCTTTTCAAAACCTATTTCGACATACTCCGGTTTATCAGGGGCCTCCGCTATCGGCTTCGTAAATTGGAAAGCATCCTCCGGAGGTTCGGTCCAAGGGTCTTCCAGGATACCGCACTCGATAGCCCGTCCCCAAACGTTTTCGTCGATAGAGTATGGACTGGCCACGGTAATAGGCACGGGTATTTTGTGTTTCCGGGCATATTCGATTGTTTCTTCCCGCGTCATACCCCAATCCCGCGCCGGAGCGATAATCTTTAATTCCGGTGCCAGGGCAATTGTGCTGACATCGAAGCGTACCTGGTCGTTACCCTTACCGGTACAGCCGTGGGCTATCATAGTAGCACCTTCCTGCCGTGCAACTTCCACCATCAGTTTGGCCATAAGCGGCCGGCCTAATGCCGTATGGAGATTATATCCTTCATAGAGCAGGTCTGCCTGTAACGCGGGAAAGACATAATCGTTAACGAACTCTTCTGTCGCTTCGGCTACAACACATTTTAGAGCACCGAGCTTGACCGCTTTTTCTTTAATGAAAGAAAGGTCCTTTTTTTCCGTGCCGATATTTACCGTAAAAGCGATAATTTCGCATTTATATTTTTCTTTTAACCACTGTATAGCGACTGACGTGTCCAACCCGCCGCTATATGCTAATACAATCTTGTCCTTCATAACGCCTCCACAACGTTTTTATTATACATTAATGCCGGATAAAGCCTTATCCAATATCGTCAAGGCGGCATCGACGTCTTTTTTCGTAACGGTCAATGCAGGGATAAACCGTAAAGCATTGGGCTTAACTTTATTCACCAGCAGCCCATTCGCCAAACAGGCGGTTAAGACCGTCTGGGCAATTTCTTTATCAAACTGGATAGCCAGTAACAAACCGTGGCCTCTTACTGCAGTGATGAACGAATACTTTTGTTTAAGTTTCTCTAACCCGGTAAAGAAGTATTCCCCTACTTTTTTAGCATTGCCGGGGATATCTTTTTCGATGATATATTTTAAAGTGGCGTAAGCTGCAGCACACGCCAGCGGATTACCGCCGAAGGTAGAACCATGGTCGCCGGGAACGAATACGGAACATTTTTCTTTCGCCAGGAAAGCCCCTATCGGGACACCGTTAGCTAGACCTTTCGCTATGGTCATTATGTCCGGTTCGATACCGAACTGCTGATAACCCCAGAGCGTCCCCAGCCGTCCCATACCCGTTTGTATTTCATCCAGAATGAATAAGATACCTTTCCGGTCACACCATTCTCTGACAGCTTTGAAGTAAGCTTCGCTGGCAGAAAGAACACCGCCTTCGCCCTGAATTAATTCCAGCATTACGGCACAGGTGTCTTTAGTGGTCGCCTGCTTTAAGGCTTCGATATCTCCCAGCGGCACATTTTTAAATCCACCGGGAACAGGCTCGTAAGGTTCCTGTAACTTCACCTGTCCGGTGGCTGCAACCATCGCCAGCGTCCGACCGTGGAAAGAATTTTGAGCGGTAATCACCTCATATGCACCGTTCAATTTCAACTTTCCCCAGCGCCTGGCCAGCTTAACCGCGCCTTCATTTGCTTCCGCTCCGCTATTCGCAAAAAAGACACGTTGTAAACAGCTATTGTTTATCAATAGGTCGGCTAATTGAAGTTGCGGAACAGTGTAAACAAGATTTGTTGTCTGTATTAAATTCTTAGCCTGTTCGGTAATAGCTTTAGTTACTACCGGGTTGCTGTGGCCCAGAACGGTTACAGCAAGGCCGCCTAGAAAGTCCAGATATTGTTTACCGGTATCATCCCAGATATAAACACCTTTACCCTTCGTGATAACGATAGGGATGCGGGTAAAAGTTCGCAGATAGTATTTTTCCTCTAAGGCCTGCCAATTGTTCATTTATTTCTTATCCTCTTAACTCCCCGAATTATCGGGGGAATCAATACAAAAAATCATATTATGCACAAAAATATAACGGGAAAGAAGATATTTTGCGGAAATAAAAAATGTCATTCTGAGTGAGGCGAAAATAAGCAACAGCTATTTTCATCATCTCGGTTTTCGAGATGCCTCAGAATGACACCTTACGGATACGGCAGGTCAATCGATAATTATTCATTCGCATATCATTCGGAATAATAAATTCCGAGCAAATCTATTGTATCACACTCCCGCTGATTTTTCCATCAACGTCGTTTAGCAAAGCGTGCGGCTGGCGTCCGTCGATGATACACGTGCTGGATTTGGCCGAGATACCGGCGAGACACGCCCTGATTTTAGGTATCATACCACCGTTAGCAACACCCGAATTGATCAAAACCTCTGCTTCCGTAACAGACAGCTTGGTTATTACTTTACCCTGGGCATCATGAATGCCGTCGACATCCGTCAGGAATATCAGCCGGGCTGCTTTCAATGCCCTGGCGATATCACCGGCTACCAAGTCGGCATTAACATTCAAAACTTTCGGATCACCCGGTTTCGGTGACGCGTTCGCGCAAACCGTGGCGATAACCGGTGCGAACCCGCCCTCCAGCAAAGCCTGTATGGGAGACGTATTAACCTTAGTTACCACCCCGACATAACCCAGTTCGGCGTTTCTGATTTCGCTTTGAATCAATCCACCGTCAGCCCCACTGATACCGACTGCTTTACCACCCAGACCGTTAATCGTCGTCACGATTTCTTTATTTACCAGACCGGCTAAGACGGCAATAGCTACATCGAGAGTCGGTTTATCGGTTACCCGTTCGCCGTTCACAAATTTAGCAGCGACACCCTGTTTTTTCAGCCATTCGGTAATCGCTTTACCCCCGCCATGGACGATCACCAGCGATTTGCCCCGCTTCTGCAAAGCCGCGATATCCTCGAAGGTAGTATCATTACTGCCTAATGTCGAACCGCCTATCTTAATTACGATTATATTACCCATACTTTAATAATTTCCAAATCCCAATTTCCAAACTACAATAGTCATATAAAACTGTCATTCTGAGACTTCATTAAAGATGAAGACGAAGAATCTCTTGTTTACCCTCTGAATATTCTATTTCCCTTTATTATCACCCTCACCCCGACCCTCTCCCATCAAGGGAGAGGGAGCTAGTGAAGTTATGTTAGGTTTTAAATTTAAGCTTACGTCGTGTACTCCGCATTTATTTTAATATATTCTTCCGTCAGGTCGCTGCCCCAGGCCGTGGCATTACCATCACCTAAATTAAGCCTGACCTCGATGGGCACGTCGGCTTTTTTCAAAGCATCCCCGGCTTTTTCCAGATTAAAGTTCTGCGGCTGGCCGGCCTTGAAAACACATATATTCGCCAGATAGATACTTACTTTATGTTCTTCGACGGCAACCCCGCTGCGCCCTACCGCCGCGATGATTCTGCCCCAGTTGGGGTCATTGCCGTAAATAGCCGTTTTTACCAGCGGTGAGCTGACGATAGTCCGCGCCGCCTGCTTCGCTTCCGCGTCCGATGCTGCACCGGTTACAGTTGCCTCGATTAATTTAGTGGCTCCCTCACCATCCCGGGCGACCGCTTTCGCCAGGTAAATACAGACCTGGTTTAAAGCTTCCTGAAATGCCTTGGCGTAAGGAATATCATCTGCGGTAATCGGGTCGTTCTCCGCTTGCCCGTTGGCCATCAGTAAAAGCGTATCGTTAGTGCTGGTATCGCCATCGACGGAAACCAGATTAAAAGAAACGTCCGCCGCTTTCTTTAAAGCCGTGCGTAAGAACTCCAAATCCACTTCGGCGTCAGTCGTCAGAAAACCGAGCATCGTGGCCATATCCGGATGAATCATACCGGCACCTTTAGCTGCCCCTCCGATATGAAATGTATTCCTGCCGTATTTAACCCTAACGGCAATTTCTTTCTCCACCCTGTCGGTAGTCATAATAGCCTGCGCGAATTTATGGCCTCCATCCCGGGATACTTTTATCAACGGCACACTCGGCCGTATTATGTCCATCGGCAGGGGCTTCCCGATTACGCCCGTGCTGGCTACTAATACATCGTCAGCCGTAATACCTAGATTAGCTGCGACCAGTTCACTGATTTCCTTGGCATCGGCCATGCCCTTTTTCCCGGTACAGGCATTAGCACAACCGCTGTTCGCGACGACTGCCGCCGCTTTACCGATTTTGAGACGCTCCTGCGATAACACAACCGGGGCGGCTTTAATACGGTTTTTCGTAAAAACTCCGGCGGTATTGCACGGCGCCGTTGAAAAGAGTATCCCCATATCCAGACCGTTTTTCGCATGCTTATTTATACCGGCAAAAATCGCTCCGGCCTGAAAACCATCCGGCGTGGTCACCGAGCCTTCGTTCACTATTTCAATTTTTGTATTCATAGAAAAAACTATAACATACCCGACATAAAACGGGCAATGAAAATATGGTACCGGTTTGTATTAAGCTTTCGGCGGTAACTTTTCGACCGATTTCAACCCCCGTGAAGTTAGAGCTGCAATCAATGCCGTTCCGGCACCAACGAACATTACGGCACTGTATCCAAAAACCTGAGAAATGCCTCCGGCGGCAAATGAACCGATGCTCCAGGCAACATTATGTGTGGAAAACAACAAACCGGATACACTGCCTCTTTCCGGATTGAGTTTCATCAAATATACCAGCAGGCCGATATATAACAAAGACCAGGTTATCCCGAGGAATATCTGTACCGGGATAAACAACTGGTAAGTTTTCAGCGTTCCGTAGATAACAAACACCACCGCACTGAGCAACAAACCGATACGGAAAGCTTTGGCGGGATTAATCTTTTCGACAAAACGCATGGCGATAAACTGGGTGAGCATATTCGTACCGTTAATAACGGCTATCCAGGTGCGGCTGGCCCCGATACCGGCAAGTAATAGAGGGAATACGGCGAAACAACCGCTGGCGCCGACCTGCCGGATAAAGAATGACAGATATACCCGCCAGTT
>CAZJQF010000043.1:2237-15305 GCA_964547925.1 uncultured Dehalococcoidales bacterium | reverse complement strand
ACCCTCTGGATTAACGACGAGCTGCAGGGTAAGCTAAAAGGGGCTTTCTATCTGGAGACCAATCTGGTCGTCCGCACCACCAAGGGAGGCCCGGAAAAGGGCGGGAAACCTCACTGTCATGACTTCGATGAGTATCTGCTGTTTCAGGGTACCGACCCGGACGACCCCTTTGATTTAGGCGGCGAAATCGAGTTCTGGCTGGGCGGGGAAAAACATATTATTACCAAAACCTGTGCCGTCTTTTGCCCGAAAGGCGTATATCATTCCCCGTTATACACCCGGAGAGTGGACAGGCCGTTCGTCTGCATTTCCGTCGCTAACACACTCAAATATACCCATTCAAGCTATGATAGCGACCCGAAATGGGATGGCTATACCCAATTCGATGATAAAAAAGCCGGACTCAAGTAAACGGTAGGCAGCCACTCTGAAATTGACTTCGAGAATAATAATCAACTATAATATATGTTTAAGTCGATATTAGTGTAACGGTCATTAGTTTATTTTATGATAAATCCCATTGCGGAGACTCCGGTCTCCGGATATAAATTCCTAAGGATAAATGTTTCTTTAAATAATTGTTTATGCTCCCTGCATAATAGTCATCGTTTCGCTATCCCGCCCCCCTCATCCTAGAACCATAATATCCTCTGTAGTAAGCTGTTCTTTTTTCCGCTTCCAGTAGGTGCAGGGTGTAAAACCATACCTGTTTTCCGTTTTGTTTTTGCGCCCGCGACGACGGGGAGATATTTACCTGAATCCATCAATCACTGTGTATATTATTATGTTAAATTCGATTAAAGAAATCGTATAAAAGAAGGAAAATAATGTCTGGCAAAGAATTTTTAAAACCCCATGATGTTCCGGAACCTATCGGAAAGTACCTGGTTTCCAGCCTCGGCTTGAGTATGGCCTGGGTTTATAAACTTAAAAGCATAATGAAACCTGATTCGCAGACCGATGTCTGGAATTTCCGGCTCTATGATGAAACCGAGATTAAAACACAACACCTTAAAATTAAAGACTTCACTTCCCTGGACGGTTACCCGAAAACGGTCCGTTACGAAGGTATTTATAACAGCAAAACACAAACCGTTGAGCTAAAAACGAAAAGTTAATATAATATATTGCTAAGCAGTGTATATACAGACACCGGCTGCGAAGAGAAAAATATTTTTCCATCTCTGCATCATCCGGTCTGTTTTTCTTTTAACTTATAAAGGAACCCTGCGGTAAGGAATTAACCGTATGAAACATAACGGTCATAATGTTATTTCGACAGGCTTAATTAAAAATTCATTACATACCGGCGAACGCAGATTATTATCCCATAATATTTGCGAATTACCGCTCAAAATAGAAGGTACCCATCTTGAAAAATTAATCTTCCGTCTCTACCGGGAACTCGAGTCCGCCGGGATTTCTTTTAAACCGGAGACTTATTTATCCAATGAATGGGGCTGCCCGAATAGAGTACCGGCTATCGGTATTCCCTTCTATATCGCCGACCCGAAACTCCACAAACTGAAGGGCCATTTAACCAGAACCGGGGTTGAAGATGATGCGGAAATGATGATGCTTCTCCGCCATGAGGCCGGGCACACCTTCAATTATGCCTACCGCTTATTTCAAAAAGCAAAATGGCGAAGAATCTTCGGAGACTTTTCTTTACCCTATAAAAAGGATTATCCGGTACTGCCCTTCAGCACCCGTTTCGTGCATCATTTGCCGGTGTGGTACGCTCAAAAGCATCCCGATGAAGATTTTGCGGAGACATTTGCCGTCTGGCTTACCCCTAAATATAACTGGCGGAAACAATATGCGGGAACACCTGCTCTGGATAAACTGTTGTGCGTAAACGAATTTGCCGCTGCATACGGCAAGAAACCGCCGGCGGTCAACTGCGGGAAACTCGATACGCCTTTAGAGAAAATGGCAATAACCCTCGGAGAATATTTGGAGAGATGTCAATAAAAACACGGCTTTGCGTGTATATATAAAGCAGCAGATAAGCTATCGTTTCAGACCGTTTATATAAAAGGTGTTCCATTGTACCGGGACACCTTTTATATTTGACAATTTCACAGTTATAAATTATATTTTACTGAATTGTTCTCCGATTAACCGTTAAGGAGTAATTTATTATGTATTGCGGAAAATGCGGTAAAGAGATAACCGGTACGCCCGAATATTGTATGCACTGCGGGGCTCGTCTCACTCAAACCCAGCCTGTCATCGCCGAAGGAAAATCGAAGCTGGCGGCCGGACTGTTCGGTATCTTTTTAGGAGCGTGGGGTATCCACCGTTTTTACCTTGGTTTTGTCGGTATCGGTATTGTCCAGATAGTCGTCACACTGGTAACCTTTGGCTGCGGGTCACTCTGGGGATTCATCGAAGGCATCCTGATATTAACAGATTCTTTTAATAAAGATGCCAGAGGATATCCGTTGAAAAAAGATTGCTAACCGGTTATTAATAACCCCGGCAGAACAGAGAGGGCATCCCATTTATCTCGGAATGCCCTTTCTTATTATTATGTTAAATACCACGCTGGTAAATTTAGTTTAAGGGAATATCTCCCAGACTGACATCACTTTCCGTACTGACCTGTATTTCTTTGGATTTTTTACCGCTTTTTATAGTTAAAGTGAACCGGCCGACCGGCAGCTTTTCAAACTCGAAATCCCCGAACGCATCCGTTTCGGCAGTATAAGTCTTTTTCCGGCCTTTCTCGGCTAAAGTCACCTTTGCCCCGATGATAACCTCTTTTTCCACCGGGTCATAAACCGTGCCGGCGATAAACCTCTTGGGTAAATTCTGATAATGCACCCTTACTTTATCTTCAGCTTTCCCCTCCGGCTTCAGGTACTCTGCCTTAGCGATGAATTCTTTCGCCTCGGACTCTTCGACGAATTTCAAAGCCGATGTCGGGCAGGCATCCACGCATCTCGGCTCTTTCCAGCCTTTATCCAGTAAATGGGCACAACCGGTACATTTCTGAGCGATATTCAGGTCCTGATTAAAATAAATCACGGCGTACGGACAGGCATCCATACACCTCTTACAGCCGGTACATTTGGCAGGGTCGATTATTACCAGACCGTCTTTTCTCTTATAAATAGCACCTTCGATTTTACAGGCAGCCATACAGGGGGCATTATCGCAGTGGTTACACAATATCGGATAATAGGCGATTTTTACCCTCGGTACCTGGCCTCGGACGTTCTCGCTTAATTTCAACCAGAACTGGCCGGTATCCGGCTGGGGTTTGGCAATGGGCGTCCAATCATTCGCCACATGCTCATCCTTGCAGGCAATCTGGCAATTATAGCAGCCGTTGCAAATCGAAACGTCGTGAATAAATACTTTCATCTATTTTCTCCCTTCGATGATACAATTAATCACTATTTGTGCATCCTCCCCTCGATACACAACCCCGCGGCAGCATCGTACGGCCGGTTAAAGGCTTCGGGATATTTCCGCCTTAATGCAGCCATATCCGCCTTCTTTACCTCGACCAAAAAACCGCTGGTCGCCATACCCACCGCATTCTTTGAAGTAATGTTATGGGGAGTAATGGTGTTAATAGCCCCGCCCCGGTCTATCTCTCCGGGGACTATCGGGTCCAGTCTGGCTCCGTGGTCCATATAGACCACGCCGGGTTTCATTCTTTCGGTTACGTAAGCCCCGGCCAGAACCACCCCCCTTTCATTGTAGACACTCACGATATCACCGGTCTTAATGCCTCTTTTAACGGCATCCCCGGTATTGAGCCAAACCGGTTCGTATTTATACCCGTCCGGTCCCTGTACCTTACAGGTCTCGATTTCCCGCGTCCAGGTAATATCGTCACAGTTGGCATGCACTCGCCACCTGCCGTGATTCGACATAATAAGCAACGGATATTTTTTAGCCCTCCGGCTGGAAATTCTTTCATCGTGACTGGGGCCTTTTTCTATCCAGTGAGGTACCGGAGGCCTTTCGGCATCATCCGGGAAATGCTTCTTCAAATTGGTAGAGACAAATTCAATCTTCCCCGAGGGCGTTTTGAGAGGATTACTAACCGGGTCGTCATGGAATAATTTCATGCCGGCCGGCTGCTTAAACCATTCGAGGTCGGTCGGAATGACGTAATAACCTTTTTCTTTAAGCTCATCCAGACTTATTAATTCTTCGGTACCGAAATGGCCGTACATCGTTTTAATTTTTTCAGTTACACTCTGGCCGCCGGTCAGTTCCTGGTATTCCTTCCGGAGGCCGAACTTATCCGCCAGCAGGCATATCATTTCCCAGTCGCTATAAGTTTCTCCGTAAGGCTCGGTGGCTTTACCCTCATGGTAGATGGTATGGTATTGTCCGCTTTCCAGGTCCCAGTTGATATCCTCTTCTTCGAATTTGGTGTTCACCGGCAGCAGGATATCCGCAAAGTTACAGTCGTTCTCCATCCAGGGATGCTTGGCGACGATGAATTCAATCTTGGGGTCTAATAAGGCCTTGATAAAAGAGTTGCTGTCGTTCCAGCAGGTAGTCCAGCAGGGAGTATCGGTAAATATCATATGAATTTCGGAACAGCCCTCAGCCGGATAAGTGTATTTTACGAACTGGTCCGGACCGGTGGAAAGGAATGTCGAGTTGCCGTACCAGGTCAGTCCCGGATGAGTCAGAGCCTCAGGAATCAGACATTTCGGGATGAATTGCGTGAATTTCCCCATCCAGGGCTGGGCGGCCGGTACTTTTCCCCTAACTTTGGAATTCGGATTAATAAACGGCGTCGGCATCGGGCTGTGTAAAAGGTTAAAGAAAACAAAAGACCACTCGAGCATCTTGACATAGTTGGCCCCCGGTTTACCCAGTCCCTGCATTGCCAGCAGGAAGATTTCCAACCGGGCCGGCTCGGTGGAATAAGGCCCTCGTATAAAAGAGCCGCCGTTACCGTGGCAAATAGTAGTGGCCTTTTTCGCCCATTCCCGGGCTAAGGCTTTAATCGTCCATTCCGGTACCCCGCATTTGGGTGAGGCCCAGGCCGGGGTCTTGGCAACACCGTCTTCTTTCCCCAGCACATAGTCTTCAAACTCTTGAAAACCGACGACATGCGTGGCAATGTATTTTTTATCGTAAGTCTTTTCAGTCATCCACGTATAAGCAATGGCTAATTGTAACGCCGCATCGGTATTAGGCAATATGGGTATCCATTTGTCTGCATGCACGGCCGCACCGTAGTTCAAATCAGGGCAAACATACACCTGTTTGATACCCAGCTCGGTAAACCAATAGCAAAGCCGGCTGGCCTGCTGGCCGTTGAAACCCCAGGGGGTAGTTTCGGGGTCGCAGCCCCAGAAAAAGAGCATCCCGCTGTTTTTAGCGATATCCGGCATGATATTACCCAGTTGCGTGTTTTCGCCCAGAGGTTCCATCCCCCAAACATGCTTGGCACCCAGTGCCCAGCCTTCCCAGCTGTCCATATTCCGGACCTGCCAGGTATAGCCTCCTAAAAGTTCCAGCAGCTTGTTGTGGCTGCCGTGGCCGGTGTGTACCAGCTTGGTTTCGCCGTGCCCGTCGGACTGCGAAAGAATAGCAGACATACCATATTTCTTCTTAACTCTTTTTATTTCATTGGCGATGATATCCAGAGCTTCATCCCACGATATTCTGACATAACCGCTCTTACCCCTATTCTGCGTATTTCTCTCTCCGTTAGGGTCCCAGTCCACCCGTTTCAGGGGATATAAAATACGGTTGGGAGAATAAACTCTCTTCTTATAGGCTAAATCGAAAGGAGGGGTTAGTGTCTTCATTGTAGGTTCGAAGGTCTTCCCGCGGGCTTCGAATTTCCACTGATTAAAGGTCTTCGGGTCGTATTTTTCATCATAATGCAGGGGCCTGATTCTCAGAATCTTCCCGTCCTTTACGTCTATGGCGGTAGCAATAGCCCCGCCGCCGAAAGAATTCAGGCTCATTCCTTTATAAATAGTTTTTTCGTTCTCTCTCTTAACTTCCGGTTTACCTTTTCTCGGCATATCTCTCCCCGCCTTCTTTTTATAATCTTTTTTTAATAATAACGGAAATATTGTGATAGATTTACAACATCATATTTGATTTTTTACGTCAAGTCAATACTTTTACCGGAACTAACCGCACAGATAAGACCGGCTCGCCTTTATTATTTTACTGAAATAAACCTTGACAATAGTTAATAAAAGGATTAACTTCTTACAAAGAGGCTTTTATGATTCATCGAATTTATCTTTTTGTCGGTTTAATTCTTGCGTTTACTATTAGCCTGTCTGCAAGTCTGATTATTACCGGACTTCCGGTAACCGGGCAAATAGAAACCGGAGTTACCGTCTCGCCAAACCTTACAAATAGTTACGCCAAATATAAAATTTCTTGCTACCTGCCGACTGGGGGGAATGGTATTACGATTAGCTTCCCTGCAGGTACCGATATCAGGGCAGTTGATACGGAAGACATTACTGTTGACACTTTCCGTATTCCATATGCACTTATTGACCCAACAAACAATACCATAACAATTGGAGGTAGCGGTGGCTATCCCAGGTTAGTAGAAATTGCCCAAATCCGTAATCCGGTTACTCCCGGTTCTTATACCCTGACCGTGGGCACTTCGTCCCCGATGTTTGATGAAACCGTATCTTATACTTATGCCATTGTTGCTCCGAATAACACTCCTGTTGCAGACCGCATATCCGTTTCTACTACCGTAAACACTCCTCTAACTATAAAATTAACGGGTACTGACGCTGATTCTGATATGCTTACCTTCAGTATTTTAGAAATGCCGCGTCACGGAACATTAGGAGATTTAAACGGTGACACGGTTATTTATACTCCCGAAACCGGTTTTATCGGCAGAGATTATTTCCCTTTCTACGTAAGCGATGGTACTGATAATTCCGAATCGGTTCTTGTAAACATCTTGATTACCGAGCCGACAACTACCGAAACAACTACTGAAATTCCTGAGACGACGCCCCAAACAGTCACCACCACTACTACTCAAGAACCTCCGCCCGCTACTACAAACCCCATTTCGATTTCTCCATCAACCACTGAGACTACTCCGGAACCTACCATGGTTACTACGGTAACTACTATAACCCCGACAACTTCCTCAGGCGGCGGCCTTTTTTCTTCCTGTTCAACAAATAATTCCGGTGCGCCTTCTTCTTCCATGACGGATGGATTTGTTTTAACCGGCTTCGGTATTACACTGGCGGGAGGCTATTTTGTCGTTAAAAGCCGCCGTAAAAAATGAACCCCGATTTCGTCTTTAGATAGTAACAATTATTACATTCCTTCAGCACAAACTATTTTGGCAACACTATACTCCACACCGGTATGGATCGATAAATAAGTTTTCAAAAGTATTTTCCTTCTACAATTATTGACATACCGCCGAATATTATGTTTAATGCAGACACAGCAATATTTTTCGTTCCGCCGAGTTTATTCATGTATTTGAGGAGGTAATAATGACTGAATCAATCGGACAGTCTCAAAAACCGGAATTCAAGCCTTCTCCTGAATATTTAGCCCGACAAAAACGCATCGATGATGCCTTCAATCTTAGAAAGCCTGACCGAATCCCCGTCGCTCCCAACGTCATCCATTATTTCCCGGCCAAGATAAAAGGCATTTCCCACAAAGATGTAGGATATAATTTACCTTTAAACATGGAAGCCATAAAAGACGCTGTTCGGAAATTCAACTGGGACGGCTTGCCCGGATACGGGGCGGTACGTCCCTCGAAGCCGATGGACCTTCTTGGGATTAAGCAGTTCCGGTGGCCGGGCGGCAGCCTGCCGGACGACCGTCCGTTCCAGTTCGTCGAAGGTGAGTATATGCTGCAAAGTGAATACGACGAGATGTTATCTAATCCTAATGGCTTTGCGGTTAAAAAACTCTGGCCGCGTATCTCCTCTACATTGGGACAGGTCAGCGGTATGCTTCAAATGGAACCGCCGCCTTTACTATTCATGTCTAACGCCTATGTTTTGCCCGACTTTCTCGGCGGGATGATGGCTTCGATGGCCGACACTCTGAAAAAGGCGCTGGAACTGGCGGAGGAAATCGGTAAAAATCAGGCATTAACCGCCAATTTTCATCTTGATATTATGAATATGGGATTTCCTATTTTATACACGGCAAATACCTTTTGTGCTTTCGACTGGATAAACGATACATTACGCGGATTGCGAGGCACTTCACTCGATATGTTCCGGGTCCCCGATAAATTACTGGCGGCCATAAATATGTTTATTCCGTTATCCATCGCCACCTCGATTTATACGACACAACTTTCCGGAATTAAAAGCGTCAATATTTACCTCCACCGTGGTTCGGCTGGTTTTATGTCAAAAGAGCAATATGAGAAATTTTACTGGCCGTCGCTTAAAGGACTTATTCTCGGTCTTATCGGCGCCGGAATATTCCCTATCGTTTATACCGAAGGAGATTACACTCCTAGGCTCGAATATTTTACCGAACTGCCGCCTAAAAAGTTCGTACTGCATTACGATAGAGTAGACCGGAAAAAAGCGAAAAAGATACTCGGTAATGTCTGCTGTTTCTGGGGCAACGTGCCTGCCTCCCTGCTATGTTTGGGCACACCGCAGCAGGTTACGGATGACGTGCGGGAATTAATCGATATTTTCGGCGACAACGGCGGTCTTATCGTTGACGGGCCCTTAGGTATACCGGACGAATCGCGCCCGGAAAACGTAGCTGCGATGACCGAAGCTGTTTTCAAATACGGAACTTAACCGCAGATTCTGCTGTATCTATTGCTTTTCTCCCGACTATTTTAAGGGAGTAATTGTCATCGCACAATTTTTTCCCTGGCGGTGGTATTGTAATTTTAATCCAAACTGCTCGGCTACCCACATAGTATATATTTTATGGCACCCGATCAGGCAGATATCCTCATTATTTGTGTAATTTAATATTTTGCAATGGGGGATATCAACCAACCACTCCGTTTTTGAAGTATTTACCATAGAATTAGATCCCAGCCATTGCAGTTGATAGGCCACCTTCTTGGCATTTGTCGAAAAAACGGTGCCGGGGGACACAAACCGGATGGATGTTGAAAACCGGGATCGAAGACCGCTATTTTGTTGTTGTAATGACTCTACATATAACCGGACGAAACGGGTTATCCCATCCTCGCCCAACTTATTTTTAACAAAATTAAAAAGAACATTACTGGCAAGAAACCAATTCGTAAAAGCTATCTCGTATTTTTGTTCCAGCGAGATATCTTCCCTGATTGGTTTAATTACTTCCTGCTCCATCTTTTGGAGCTCAGTTAATGCCTGATTATCAAGGTGTTTCCGGATAAAAGGAAATTGAATCGATTCCTGAAGTTTCAACATATTCATTACCCTGGAATATCTTTCGGAATACGGCATTTCTTTAATTTTTACCATAATATTTCTCCTCTTAACTTAATACCGGAATAACGGATATACCGCTTTATAAAACTTGGTCAATTCCCGCACTAATCGGAAAACCGGTAATTTAGCGGGATTAAGATGTTGAAATTGAAGCTCGGTATAACGCACTCCGGAGCGTGAATTTAAGGCAGCATGGAGCCGCCTTGATTCACCCACAGGCACAACATTGTCTCCGCGGTCGTGCAGCAATATTATCGAATTGGATTTGATGTTATTAATGTGGTTTATTGGAGACATCGCAGATAGTTTTTCGAGAAAATCAGTCGGCAGCCGGTCGATAATACTCTTGGCTCCATCCGCATCAGGATGCGTTAATAATGCATAAATTGTTTTTCCCTTTTCGGACAACCGATTAACGTCTAACGAATTTTCCCCGGCAATGAATGTTTTCCTTAATAGTTCCGCTTCCTCCGAGTGAAGTTCAGCGGTTAACGAATGCACAAGTACTTTATGTGTCAATTGGTCTACTTTCCACAGTTCCCGTTCCGATTTACGTACGGTAGAAAAACTTGCCGCATCCTGTAAAAGAGTAAACATGGAAGAAAACGGAGCGTAAGCCGCGACGAAGTTTACTTTTTCCCGAATACGGTAATTTGCCGCGGCCATCAAAGCGAATGAGCCTCCCACGCAGGTTCCGAGTAACCCGCTATTTTGAGGATTAACGAATGGTTGATTAATCAACCATTCATAGGTTAGAGCAATATTATCGGTATCTTCCGGTACCAGCCTCAAATCCCGCATCGCCGGCGACCAGTACAATAACGCGGCAAATCCGGAACGGGCAAGTGCATTGCCCAGCCTTGGTACCTGCGGATGGTCGGTACCGAACGGAACAACACCCAAACAAACTACAATAGCACGGTAGCGCCCTTTGCCGGAGGGACGGTAGATCTCACCTTCAGCCGGCCCGTTTAGAGTAGGATACTTTACCTTCTCAATAATCGGCTTATTAGTCACCCAATCTACCGGTTTTGACGGCAGCATCGGAAATACCTTAAGAAGGAAAATACCCATTTTAGTCCAGGCACGAAAAGTACGCTTTAATTCGTTAAAAGGATTACGCATCATTATTACTAATAAACCCTCGAACCGGGATAATAACCTGACAACTTGTCTGATATTTTAAAACCTTTTCCAATAATAAACAAATCGTTACTGCCGTTTTTATCGGCAGATAACCGTACTCCGGAAATAATTGTAAACTCAAAAGTTGATAACAATTCGTATTAAATTAACCGGACGCCATTTTTATGTTATTATTGATAAAATTACGGCAATTATTAACCCGATACTAAATTTTAATTAGGAGTAATTCATTGAGAAACGATTTATCGAAGCTGACACCGGAAGAAAAAAGAGAAGCGAGATTCCAAAAATGGCTTTCCCCGGCACGCGTTAAATTTAACAGCATCGAAGCCGAACAGGCCTATAAAGCCAGAGTAAACCGTATCTGGGATGCTATAAGGTTAAAGAAAGAACCTGACAGAGTGCCCGTTATGGGAACGATGGGTGTTTATCCGGCTTATTACGGCGGCACGACGATGCACGAAGCAATGTACGATTACAGCAAACTCAAACCGGCCTGGTCGAAATTCCTCCGTGATTTCGATTTCGATACTTTTTCCAGTCCCGGGGCGATACTCCCAGGTAAAGCCTTCGAAATACTGGCCCCAAAAACTACAATCTGGCCAGGGCACGGTCTGGCCGAAAACGTCACCATGTACCAGTATATCGAAGGTGAGTATATGACAACCGATGAATATGATGACTTTATCAGAGACCCCTCCGATTTCTGGATTAGAACATACATGCCACGTATCGCCGGAGTATTCGAGCCATACCGGATGATACCGTCTTACTTGAATATCGTTGGCTTAGCCGCCGGCTATCTCGGAGCCTTGATGCCTTTCACCATACCTGCGGTGCAGGAAATGTATCTGAAATTAATCGAAGCCGGTAAGGAAACTGCCCGATGGATGAGTATCGTCAGCGAATTCGATACTGAGGCACTGGCTTCGGGATATCCCAGCCTGCCGGGGGCATTTGCTTTAGCACCTTTCGATATGGTCGGCAATTACTTGAGGGGAACCAAGGGCATCATGATGGATATATACCGGCAGCCGGAGAAGCTACTTAAAGTTCTGGATATGGTAGCAGAACTGCAGATAAAAAGGACTTTAGACGCGGCAAACATGATGGGCGGCTTGGGCGCATGGCTCCCCTTACACAAAGGCGATGACACCTTCATGTCTCGGAAACAATATGAGACTTTCTACTGGCCGTCCCTTAAGAAAATAATCGATGCTTTTGTTAACGAGGGTCTCATCGTCAATTTATATGCCGAGGGATATTACGAAACACGCTTAGATATTATTAAAGACGTTCCCAAAGGTGCCGTAATCTGGCAATTCGAGAAAACCGATATGGCCAGAGCCAAAAAAATATTGGGTGATACCGCCTGTATTTCCGGCAACGTACCGCCCTCCCTGTTGTACGCCGGTACACCTGAGCAGGTCACGGAATACTGCCGTAAACTCATCGAAGATTGTGCACAAGGCGGTGGCTACATACTTACCGGAGAAACCCATATCGAAAAAGCGGATGCCGCCCCAAACCTGCAGGCAATGATAGAAGCGGCTAAAAAATACGGTAATTATAAATAAAATATATTTGCGGCATCGGGCTTCTCACCGGCCATGGCACCCGTTGACCGAATATTCGCACTCATTGTAATAAAGTATTTCCGGTGTTAAAATGCGGTCAAATACAAAATGAGGGGGCATCTAGTTGCAGCCGGTTAAACCTGCGTTAAAATTGCTGTTCAGGGCTAACATTAATTTAGGAGAGGTACTTCACTCCAGTAAAGTACCGTCGGGCGAGCGGCGTTTTATTCCCATTACCGGCGGCAGCTTCACCGGAGAACAACTTTCCGGCGAAATCCTTCCCGGCGGTGCCGATTGGCAATTAGTCAGGCAGGACGGCTCGGCAATACTCCACGCCAGATATACCCTCCAAACCAACGATAATGCTCTCATTTATGTAGAAAACCGGGGCATCCGCAGCGGTACGCCGGAAGTTCTGGCACGTTTAGCCCGGGGCGAAGCAGTCGACCCATCCGAATATTATTTCCGGACAATCCCGCAGTTTGAGACCGGCGCCGCAAAATATATCTGGTTGAACAATATTATCACCGTTTGCTCAGGGATGAGATTAGCTGACGCCGTCATAATCGATTTTTACCAAATTCTTTAAATATTTACCGGCTCGTTCTAAACGCTTTACGAACTACCTATTGCGCTGTCTTATAAAAAGTATTATGCTGATGTCCCTGATACTTACAAAGGGGGTATTATATGAAACCCAGCACAGTCTTTATAATAATTTGTATTATGAGCTGCTTACTCCTGTTATCCGCAATGCCTGCCTGCTCAGGTAATCAAGCTGCGGTAACGACTACGATAACATCGACCGCCACCAAAACGGCGACAGCGACAGTTACCGCAACAACAACAATTATTTCTACCGTTACCGCAACCGTAACTACCACAGCGACAATGACCGTAACGGCAACTCCCACTACAACCACAACCAC
>CAZJQF010000043.1:0-2137 GCA_964547925.1 uncultured Dehalococcoidales bacterium | reverse complement strand
GACGTCGAAGGAACCTTTAACGGAAACTTTTCGGGTACCGTGACCGGAGATGTAGACGAAAGCGGCAATATGAATGCTGAAGGGCTCGCTCTGGTCGGCGGCAGCAGTTATCCGACCACCTGGCAGGGTTTAATATCCAGAAACGGGAATATTTTAATCGGCGACGGAAGCTGGTCCAACGCTTACGGTACCGGTTCGTTTTCCGGAACCGGAGCCGCCGCAAATTAAGGAGAATCTTACACCTGTCCGAAGATGATATAAATTTGCTTTAAATAATAATGCGGGAAAATATCGATATAGGGCGTCCCGATGAAATCGGGACGCCCTTTCTTTGATTCCAATTTATTTTTTCGAAACCGCTGATGTATAATAGGCATAATTTGTCTTACTTCCCAAACTAATAAGAAGTAAAAAGGAATGTGTTATGGGAAATGTCTCTGTTTCACCTATTAAAGAAGCTGATATACCGGCCGTCGTGACGCTATTAGGCAGGGCTTATGCCAATAATCCGCTTCACGTAGCGGTATTCGGGAAGAATAATGTTGATGCTAACATCCGTTTTATGAGTATGGCCTTTAAAGAAATTACGGGTAAAGTATTTGTCGCCACAGCGGAAAATAAAGTTGCGGGCGTCATCCGTATCATCAGGCATCCCCTCCCTGCCACCCCTGAAAATACTTCACCGCCGTTCTCCCCGGACTCACTGCAAATTACGGAATCGGCATTAGCCCGGATTCAGGAATGGACGGGTATTTGGAACAACTTCGACCCGAAAGAACCTCATTACCACTTCGGACCGGTGGCAGTACTCCCGGAATTACAGCACCAGGGTATCGGTAGCCGGTTGATGGCCCATTGCTGCCGGATTCTCGACCGGGAAAGTGAAACCGGTTATCTGGAAACCGAAACGACCCTGAATGTTAAATTCTATTCCCGGTTCGGCTTTAAAGTAGTGCGGGAACTCGAAGTCATCGGACAGCCGAACTGGTTTATGCAGCGCTCGCCGCAACCGAGCAAATAGCAGCCTGTTAATTAAATTAACATCGGGGGAAAAGAGTGGACTGGCGTTATTATTGGTTTTGGCTGGCAGCTGCTAATCTGATTACTTTTATTCTTTACGGAATAGACAAATCCCGATCTAAAAGAAAAGGCTCACGCCGCATATCTGAAATTACTTTCCATATTTTCGCCCTGCTGGGTGGTTTCATCGGCGGATGGCTCGGCATGTCATTATTCCGGCATAAGACCAGACATATGAGTTTTATTTGTATCCTTGTATTAAGTACGATAATACATCTGTTATTATGGTATTGGATTCTTTTTCGCTGAGCTTCGGATATTGACAATAGCGATATTCAGGTTATAATGAAATCCGATATGTTTATTAAAAGGAGGTATTTAGTATAATTCTTACCATTATTTCTATTTGTTTGTAGTTTAACTCGAATTTAATTTTTGTTAATTAAATATTTAAGCTGAAATTTATTTGTTTTTCTAATTATCCTGACTACTGATGGGTCCCTTCAATTTCAAATTAAGAAATACGGAGGTCAACCATGGCAGCAAAATATGAACTGTACCAGGATAAAAAGGGCGAATTCCGCTGGCGTTTACGCCACCAAAACGGCAATATCATCGCCGACTCCGCCGAAGGCTATTCCAGTAAAGCCGGGGCTCTCAACGGCATCGAGTCCGTGAAAAAGAACGTCGGCGACGCCGAAATTAAAGACCTCTCCGCTCCCGCTCCGGAACCCGCACCGACTCCGCCTCCACCGCCGGCAGCTAAAGCTAAGTACGAGCTATATCAGGATAAAAAGGGCGAATACCGATGGCGCTTACGCCACCTGAACGGTAACATCATTGCCGATTCTGCCGAAGGCTATTCCAGCAAGGCCGGGGCATTAAACGGTATCGAATCCGTAAGAAAGAACGTGGGTGACGCTGAAATTAAAGAGATTACGGCCGAACCGAAAACACCCCCGGTGGTAGTTGTCACTCCGCCACCACCACCTCCGCCGCCGCCTCAACCGGTAGCGAAAGAGGAACCGCCGCCGGCACAACCCGTTGCCGAACCAGAACCTGCCCCGGCTCCGGCAGAAGCAATCCCCATGCCGCCGCCTGCCGAACCGGAACCTGA
>CAZJQF010000042.1:0-15775 GCA_964547925.1 uncultured Dehalococcoidales bacterium | reverse complement strand
ATGCCGACCAGATGGAAGGTGATACCGATCAAGTGAAGGGCGGCTGCTAACCGTCTGTCCTATATTATCAAAAAGCCCCTTAGTCGGTAGTAACTAAGGGGCTTTTTAGCTTCAGAAATTGGAGCGGGTGGCGGGATTCGAACCCGTGACGTCTTGCTTGGGAAGCAAGCACTCTACCGCTGAGTTACACCCGCTCGAATGTAATTCTATTTTACCGGTATCACCTTACTTTGTAAAGAATTTCATCCTAAAGCATATACCTTGACCGGTCTCTGTTAAGTGTGTAATATCTGATTAACCTTTATATTAGCCCTTTTAATGAAAAGGGAGCGTTTTTAACAAACGCTCCCTTTATTTCTGTATTTCGATAATGTTTAGAAGTTTACTTTATCTTTGCCTTTAAGACCGAGGATTTTTCTAGCTTCGGCAGGTGTGGCAATCTCACGCCCGAGTTCTTTTGCAATTCTAACGACTTTCTCTACAAGTTCCCATGAACCTTTAGCTAAAACACCCTTTGCAATAAACAGGTTATCTTCAAGACCTACCCTCACCATACCGCCCATCATTATCGAAAGGGCATCGACATGGAATTCTGCCGGATAACCGCAACCGATAACCGAGTAGATATAATTGGCCGGACCGATTAATTTATCCGCAGTCTGTTTCATGAACATTATGTTTTCCAGGTCGGAGTTAATACCGCCCAGAATTCCGGTAACGAACTGAATCCAGACCGGTGTCTTGATAATTCCTTTTCGGATAAAGTAAGCTATATTATACAGATGGCCGATATCATATGCTTCGAATTCGGGCTTTGTACCGTTCTCAATCATCGTTTTGTAAAATACTTCGATGTCACCGAAAGTATTGCGGAAAATGAAATCCTTAGTGGAAGCAGCAAATTCTTTTTCCCAGGCAAATTTCCACTCATTATCCTTATATCTATCGGCAATCGGATGAATGGAAAAATTGATGGAGCCGAGGTTGCAGGTTGCCATTTCCGGTTTTAAAATCGGGATAAGTTTAAGCCGTTCCTGCGGGGTCATCGTGGCTGTACCGCCGGTAGTCGGAACAAATATGGCGTCAGTCCGGGGTTTCATTAGCTGCGCGATTTCCTTATAAATATCGGTATTGGTCGTCGGTTGGCCGGTCTTGGGGTCACGTGCGTGAATGTGTATGGAAGCGGCACCCGCTTCGGCACAGTGGACGGCTTCATCGGCGATTTGCTGTGGGGTAATCGGCAGGCTCGATGTCTGGGTAGGTAGAGTAATGTTTCCGGTTAATGCAGCTGTAATAATTAGTTTTTCCATATATTCTCCTTTTTAGGTATTACTTTTTCTATCTTAATTATATATTATTTAATAACCTTATTTCTGGTTATTTTTCGTCCATTCGATAAGATATGCGGTCAGTCTCTCCCGTGACTGTTTAATCTGTTCCGGCGTCCACTTCTGAAAGCCTTCACCGCTCTTAAAACCAAGATTGCCTTTATTTATATTCTCGGTGAGTAATTTCGAAGGATTAGGCGAAGATTCAAGGTGTTTAAAAATATAGCTGTGAATCGATAAGGTCAAATCGAGACCGACCATATCAGCATTCTCCAGAGGGCCTAATATGGGTAATCTAATAGCGAAACCGTTTTTAATTGCCTCATCAACGGTAGCTGCATCGGCAATACCGTTCTCGACAATCGAGATCGCTTCACGCCAGAGGGCGTGCTGCAAACGGTTGGCAATAAAACCGGGCACATCTTTCATACACTTTACCGGATGCTTACCTGCATTTTTCATAACCTCATAAGTAATATCCATTACTTCATCGGAAGTGTCTTCCGCTTTAGTAACTTCCACCAGCGGAATTAAATAGGGCGGATTCCAGAAATGTGTCCCGACGATACGGTTGCGTTTTTTTGAAGTCGAGGCGATTTCAGTGATACTCATCACGGAAGTATTCGATGCCAGTATTGTTTCCGGGGGGCAGATATTGTCCATATCCTGGAAAAACTTCTGTTTCAGTTCCATATTCTCGGAAAGACATTCGATAACAAGTTGAACACCTTTAACCGCATCAGCCAGGTCCGATGATGTTCTGATTCGTTTAAGCGACGGTTCGATATCGGCTTCTTTAAAAATACCTTTTTGTGACATCATCGTCAGGTTATTTTTTACCAGGGTAGTCGCTTGAACTAGAGCTTCCGGACGCCGTGCGTAAATTACGGTATCAAATCCTTTAGCCGCAAATACCTGGGCGACACCGGGAGCTATGAAACCGGCTCCTAATATACAAACTGTCTTTACATCTTTTACCTGCATATCGCTCTTCTTTCGCCGGCTGTACCTTTTCGATACAGCCGGCTATTATATTTTTCCTGATTTTGGACAATATTGAATTACATACTAAAAATTAGATGACTCCGTATTTGTAGATACGGTCGGGAGCGCCGGTCAAATCATCATCATCGATTTCGGCGACGCAGCGAACCATCGTGCCGTCACCCATATACCAGCGGAGCGGGAAGCACCAGAACTGGAAACGCTTGCCGACGACTTTCTCTAAGTCACCGCCCAGGTTCTCGACGCCGACGATACCGTTACCCATCATATATTTATGGCACGGTTCCCAGGTGCCCCATTCCCCGGCCTTTTCCAACTTGCCGTATTCTTTCATATACTTTTCCATACCGAAAAGTTTGATGAAGACTTCACGGTCGAACCAGGCATAAGCTTCTTCACCGTACTGATCAATATATTCCTGACAGATTGAACGTCCGGTTCTGCCGGGGAGGTTCATTCTGGTGGGGCCGTTATTGCCCATAGCGGTGTGCAGCGGATGGTCGAGTGCCTGCATATCCATAGCCACACACTTGGGATGGTATTTTTCTATCCACTGGCCGGCCCGCAGACCGGTACCGGGTGAATAGTGGTAATAATCTTTGCTGTCATCGTAAAGCAGGTGGGTGCCGGTGCGGAGTATAAGAACCATGCCCTTCTTGAGTTCTTTCGGATCGAATTTGGCACGCTTACAGGCATCATCAAGATGCTTGTCGGTAATTAACTCCCAGGCTTTGACCTTTACATCGAGGCAGATAGCCTGGCCGCAATAGGCATCTACAGCCAGCTCGTGAGTATATCTGGCCCGCTTTCCCTCGAAATCACGTTCCATGACATGGCGCGGTGAGTCGGCATGAGTTCCGGCATGCATAACTACGTTGACTTTTTGGCTGAGCACACCGGATTTCGCCTGACCGTGCATGGTATCGATGACCGGTTTGGAAAAATACGGCCAGAGCGGGATATCAGCCCCGAACGGATGGCTGAGGTCGACAAATACTTTCTTACCCATAATAATGCTCCTTCTGTTTGTTAATTATTATTAAATTACCAGGTGGTTACCCCACCGTCGATATACAGGATTTGTCCGGTAATAAAACTGGCAGCGGGAGTCGCGAAGAAAACCGTCGCTCCGGCAACATCTTCCGGCATTGCCCACCGTCCCAGCGGAATACGGGCTTTCATCATTTTCGCATAATCGGGATTAGACAAATTTGCTTTGGTCAGTTCGGTTTCGACAATCGTCGGGGCAACTGCATTAACCAGAATGTTATATTTCGCCCATTCGCAAGCCAAAGTGCGGGTAATCATATCGACCCCGCCTTTGCTCGGACAATATGCGACGTAGCCCGACGGCAGTCCATACCGGCCGCGTACCGAAGAAACGTTAATAATCCGGCCGTCTTTTTGCTTTATCATTTCTTTACCGACCGTCCGGCAGCAAAGGAAGGTACCTCTGGTATTGGTATCCATGACCTTCTGCCATTCTTCAATGGTAATTACATCCGCCGGTTTATAAATACCGATACCGGCGGCATTAACTAAAATATCTATCTTCGGGAAATTCTCCAATACCTTATTCACCATGTTAATAACGGAAGCTTCTTCGGAGACCTCACAGCTGATTGCCAGAGATTTCCGGCCTTTTGCCGTTATCTCTTTAACCACCGTTTCCAGATGTTCCATTTTGCGGCTGGTCACGATAACGTCTGCTCCGGCATCTGCTAAAGCTAAAGCCTGAGCCTTACCTATGCCGCCGGCTCCCCCGGTTACGATTGCTATCTTACCTTTTAAATCAAATATACCCATAGAATACCTCCTTATTTAATCAATAGTGATACTAAATCACTTAACCTTTTAAGTCAAGTGTTAATCCTGTCAATTATAAGATAACACCACGTAAAAAATAAACAGTCTAGGTAAAAAGATATATGTAATTTTATATTTCAATATGATTTATTTTAACGGGGGTATTTATTACCCGGGTGAATCTATTCATAAAAGAGGAGAGTATTGTTACTGCAAATCATATTGAAAACTTGTTATACGGGCCAAGATGTGTAAAAATATTTAGGTATGATTTTTTGGAAAATATGGATAAATGGATAATATAAAAGCATTCTTTTCACCAAACAGCGTCGTCGTAATTGGGGCTTCCGACAAACCCGGCTCGGTCGCAAATTCGATACTCGTTAATCTTCTCAAAGGTAAAGAAAAACACAGAGTTTACACCGTTGGGACTAAAGAAAAAGCCCTCGATCTCCCGAAGTACGATAAGGTTACATCATTACCGGAGACACCGGATTTAGCCGTTATCGTGACACGTGCCGAAACCGTTCCAGATATTATGGAAGACTGTGCCCGGTTAGGTATCAAATCTGTAATTATCATTTCATCAGGTTTCAAGGAAGTCGGCAATGAAGGCAAACTAAGGGAAGACCGGATAGGCGAAATTGCCCGGAATAACGGTATGCGGGTTCTCGGACCGAACTGCATCGGTGTCATCAGACCATCTGCCAACGTGAATGCCACTTTCTCTAATAAAGTACCGCGGCCCGGCTTTGTAACATTCCTTTCCCAGAGCGGAGCTCTCGGCACCGCCGTCTTGGACTGGGCAGTCAGCCAGGACATCGGTTTTAGTGCCTTTGTGTCTTTAGGCTCGATGCTCGATTTAGACTTCGGGGATTTAATAGATTATTTCGGGACCGACCCGGAGACCAAAAGCATAATTATTTATATGGAATCCATCGGCGCTGAGCTTAAAAATGCCCGCAAATTTATGAGTGCTGCAAAGGGTTTTGCCCGTAATAAACCCATCATTATTTTAAAACCGGGCAAATTCCCGGAAAGCACTGCCGCAGCTATGTCTCATACCGGTTCGATGGTAGGTGTCGATTCATACTACGATGCCGCCTTTGACCGATCGGGCGCTATCCGTGTTGAAGAAATCGAGGATTTATTCAATTGCGCGGCAATTTTAAATACGGCTTACTTACCTAAAGACCCGCGTCTGGCCATAGTCACCAATGCCGGCGGACCGGGGGTACTGGCAACGGACTCTTTGATGACGCTATCCGGTAAACTGGCAAAACTCAGTGATAAAACCATTCAAAGTTTAAACGAAGTGATGCCTCCGTCCTGGAGCAGAGGTAATCCAATTGATATTCTCGGAGATGCCACCCCCCAGAGATATGCCAAAGCTATCGAGATTGGGTTAAAAGATAGCGGTGTCGGCGGAGTGCTGGTAATTTACGTGCCTACTTCGATTACTTCTGCAAGCACCCTTGCCAAAGAACTGGTTAAACTAAAACCGGAACTGACTAAACCGATTTTAACGGCGTTTATGGGCGGTTCTGATTCCACAAACGCCCGTCAGTATTTGTACGAAAACGGTATTCCCAGTTATGAATTTCCTGAAGAAGCTATCCGTACCTACTTATACATGTATAAATATAAGGGTAATCTCGATTTGCTTTATGAGGCTCCTGAGAAATTACCTCTGGAATCCGGAGCCCCTAAAAACTACCTGAAGATGATGATGCGGAATGCCCTGAAAAGCGGCCGCACCTTACTTAACGAAGAAGAATCCAAGAATTTATTAACCGCGTACCGGATTAATTCAACTATTCCCAGACCGGCCCGTACGGTTGAGGAAGCTGTCGCTCTGGCTAATGAAACGAAATATCCGGTAGTGATGAAAATTAATTCCCCGGATATTTCCCATAAATCCGATGTCGGCGGTGTGAAAATCGGGCTGGGGAACGCCGATGCAGTACGTGCCGCCTTCGAAGAAATGATTTCTCACGTCGCCAAGGTCCAACCCAAGGCTAAGCTTGAAGGTGTCACCATCCAACCGATGATAACCGGGTATAACTACGAATTAATTATCGGCTGTAAAAAAGACGCCACCCTCGGTCCGGTCATTATGTTCGGTTCCGGTGGTACCAGCGCCGAATTTTATAAAGATATAGCTGTTGGACTGCCGCCTTTAAACCAGACTCTGGCCAGACGGTTAATCGAAAAAACTAAAATTTATAAGATGCTCGCAGAAGGATTTCGTAACAACCCGGCGGTAAACTTACTGATGATAGATGAAGTCCTGGTAAAAGTCTCGAATCTTATCGTTGATTTCCCTGAAATAAAGGAACTGGATATTAATCCGCTGGTTATCAAAAAAGATACTATCGCTCTGGATGCGAGAGTTATTCTCGATGATAAGGTATTAAACGGCGAGCAATACGGTCATTTGATAATATCTCCTTATCCCGTTAAATATAACGAGACATGGACCACCAGAGACGGGAAGGAATTAACCTTGCGGCCGATTCGTCCGGAGGACGAAGTTATGGAAAAAGAGCTTCTGGCCGGTTTATCCGAAGAAACCCAGCGGTATAGATTTTTCGAACCGTTAAAAGAAATCACTCACGAAATGTTAATCCGTTACTGTAATATAGATTATGAACGCGAAATGGCTTTTGTCGCCGAATACGAGGCGGGGAAGAATAAGCGCATCGTGGGTGTCAGCCGTTTGATAATTAATACCGACCAGCAGACGGCAGAATATGCCGTGCTCGTAGCTGATGACTTTATGGCTTTAGGACTCGGCTTGAAACTGAGTGATAAAATTGTTGGCTTTGCCAAGGAAAAGAACTTGAAAAAGGTCTATGCCGTTACTCTGGCCGACAACAAACGCATGAAGGCACTCGGACGCAAATTGGGCTTTATTACTAAAGTCCGTGACAACAACGAAATCGAACTGGTTCTTGAGTTGGACTAGCCGTATTGCATTATCCGGCCTGAAGTGTTTTCCTTGACAGATACGAGATAAGTTAGTAATATATAACAAATACCTAGAGTATCTAGGTGCTTATTTTAAAGTAAATGTGCGGGGAAGAGATGGGTGACACAAGCCTGAATTCATTAGAGCTTTTCCGAGAAGTTAACAGGACTTTCCCTAAAACCAAAGAAATTCAGTCATTTAAAGAACAGGGCGGCAAAGTGTTCGGCTGGCTCTGTACTTATGTCCCTGAAGAAGTTATTATGGCTGCCGGAGCTTTACCGGTCCGTATCACTGGATATAACCAGGAAGTCGAGCTGGAAGACGGCAGTGCTTACCTTTACATAAACAACTGTTCTTTCTCCCGCAGCTGTTTACAAATGGGACTGCGGGGAGAATACAGTTACATGGATGGCGTTATCGGCGGTTCCACCTGCGATGGCGCTCGCCGTTTATTCGATTTATGGCGTTATTACATCGATTTACCGTTTTCCTTTATCCTGACCGTACCGCGTAAATATACCGCAGAAGCTCATAAACTTTATTGCGAACAGATTTCCCAATTTAAAGAACAATTCGAAAAGCATCTGAATATCAATATCACCGATGACGCCTTAATTAAAGCCACTAACATCTTAAACGAATCCAGGGCACTCCTAAAAAAGCTTTATGAATTTCGGAAGTTACCTCAGCCGCCGATTACCGGTGCGGAAACGATGGAAGTTTTAAACGCCAGCTTCAGGATGCCCAAAGAGCAGTTTAATCAATATTTAAACCGGCTTATTGAGGAAATCAGCAGTTCCAATATTAAACATACCCCCAGGGCCCGTCTTATGGTTACAGGCAGCGTGATGAATAATCCTGAATTTATTAAATCGATAGAAGACCTGGGGGCTCTGGTAGTTACCGACGAACTCTGCACCAGTACCCGTTACTGGTCAGATCCGGTTGTTCTTGACGGACGGGCTCCTCTGGAAGCTATCGCCCGCCGTTACCTCGATAACTTTCCCTGTGCCAGAATGGTACCTTCCGACGGCCGGTTCGACCGTATTATTAATTTAGTAAAAGACTACAAGGTTGACGGCGTGGTCAGCCAGATAATCAGATATTGTGTTCCTTACGCTCATGATTTACCGTTAATCTCTCATAAACTTAAAGAGATTAACGTCCCGACGCTTTCCCTGGATGTCGAATACGGCACCTCAGGTTCGGGACAAATCCGTACCCGCGTACAGGCATTTTTGGAAATGCTGGAGACGAAGAAGAAATGACCCTTACACCGCAGGTTACTAAAATTGATTCGTTAATCCGTATGGTCAATTATATGGCCCGGATGAATAAATCCCGCCCGGATGCACGGAAATCCCAGACGATGTATTTTCAGATGGTAGCCGATTACTATTCCCGCGTCCGGGACGCTAAAAAGAATGGGGTTTTTCTGGCTTCTCATACCGTGTTTTTCCCGACGGAAATATTATATGCCATGGACATCGTCCCAATGCATACCGAAATGACGACCTGGCTAATCGCTTTATTCTTAAAAGAACAGGCAGCGTTATTATCCAAAGGTGCCGAATTAGGGTTAGCCCCGGAAATCTGTTCGCCGCACCGCGGCGTGGCGGGCATACTGGCTTCGAAGTATATTCCCAGACCGGACGCCGTCCTCTGGTCTAATCTTATTTGTGATAATACCGCCAAATCCGGTGAGTTGATGATGGAACTCAACGGCAGTCCCGGGTATTTCGTCGATAATCCTTTCCAGTGTTCCCGGGGAGAATTGGATTATCTGGTCAGTGAATTAAAAGGCATGATTGAATTCCTGGAAAAACAGTCCGGTAAGAAAATGAACTGGAACAAGCTTTCGGAATTAATTGAAAACACCAATAAAGAAATCGCTCTTTACCGGGAAATCAGCGAACTACGAAAAGCCAGACCTTCTCCTGCTTCTATTACCAGTTACCTGGAACTGCTGGCTGCCGATTATATGTTCCCCGGCCAATCACAGGCAGACGAATACCTGACTCAATTCCGTGATGAATTGAAAGAAATGGTAAAGAACGGTACCGGAGCGGTCAAAAACGAGCGTTTTCGTTTGATGACACTCTTTATACCTCCGTTATTCCTTATTGGGTATCTGGGTAATTTATACGAAGAACTCGGGGCGGTCAGTGTGACAGAACCGATGTTTTTCCAGTGGCCGGAACCTGATTTAGACCCGAACAAACCGCTGGAAAGCGTGGCGAGAAAATCATTCATGATTCCCGAGCGGCGGAGTATGTACGGCCCCTTAAGCGATGTCTCCTTACAGGACATTACGGATTGTGCTCAACAGTATAAGATTGACGGTGCCGTATATTGGGCTTTTATGGGTTGCCGGCATACCTGTGCCACGATAAAAGTCGTTAAAGAAAAACTGAATGAAATCGATGTTCCCATGCTTACAATCGATTGCGACCTGGTTGATTCCACGGTTACTTCGGAAGATGAAGTCCGTACCAAGCTCGAACAATTTTGTGAGTTACTGGAAGACCGCTAATTAAATGAATACTATCGGTATTGATATCGGCAGCTTAAATACGAAAGTTGTAGTTATAAATGATGGTTCTATCACCGGTAAATGTATCCTTCCGACCGGTGAAGATTCTGAAGCCTCTGCTAAACAAGCTATTAGTGAAGCCCTTAAACAGGCAGGGTTAAGTCAGGACGGATTACCTGTCGTGGCCACCGGTATCGGTGCTAAATCCCTCTCATTTCTGTCACAACAAAAATCCATCACTACCTGCCTCGCAAGAGGTGTTAACAAGATGTTTCCCGCCGCACGCATGGCTATCGATATGGGGGCCGAAAGCACTACGGTAATTAAAATAAACGAACGCGGCAAGCTATCGGATTGGACGAACCAGGATAAGTGTGCCTCTGGGACCGGACTATTCTTACAGCAAATGGCTAAATTGATGGCGATGCCGCTTGATGAAATGGCAAAATTTTCCCTGCAGGCCAAATCACGGGCTGATATTACCAATACCTGTGCTGTTTTTGCCGAATCGGAAGTCATTTCTCATGTCCACCGCGTTCCACCAACACCCCGGGAAGACCTGGTAGCCGGTATTTACTATTCGGTCGTAAGCCGGGTCATCTCACTTTGCAAGAGAATCGGATTAGAAAAAAACATCGCCGTAACCGGCGGGGTTGCTAAAAATATAGGTCTAACTACTATATTAGAAAAAGAATTTGGATTTCCGGTATCCCAACCGGAAGAACCGCAAATCGTGGCAGCACTGGGTGCGGCGATTATTGCTAGAGAAAATGCCGAAAAGGGTATTACTTAAATGATTGTTGCCGGAATAGATATAGGTTCACGTGCCGCAAAGACTGTCATCCTTAAAGACGGACAGATTCTTTCGGCGACCATCCGTGATACCGGACCGGAAAGTGTTAAAACTTCCTATATGGCGATTAATGCCACACTGGAAGGGACCGGTTTAAAACTGGAAGACATCGAATATATCGTAGCGACAGGTTACGGACGCGTATTAGTACCGTTCGCTAAGGAAAATATTTCCGAAATCAGTGCTCATGCCAAAGGTATAAACTACTTTTATCCTTCGGTAACTACCATACTAGACATGGGCGGGCAGGACTGTAAAGCTATCCGTTCCGACCCGGAAGGACACGTTACCAATTTCGTAATGAATGATAAATGTGCCGGCGGCACCGGACGATTTCTGGAAATGATTGCGGAAGTTTTAGATACTAAACTTACCGATATCGGTGACGTCGCTTTACAATCGAAAAACACCATTCCGTTCAATACGGTCTGTGCGGTTTTCGCCAAGACAGAGGCAATTTCCCAGTTAAGAAAGGGAGCATCCCGCAGCGATATCCTCGCGGGTTTAAATGATGCTATTGCGACGCGTTGTTTAAACCTGTTGAAAAAAGTCGGTATTGAAAAGGATTTCACCATTACCGGCGGTATCGCCAAGAATAAGGGTATTGTCGCCAAGATTAAAGAGAAAGTCGGCCTGGAACCTTTGCTGGCAAAAGACCCTCAACTTATGGGTGCATTAGGGGCAGCGTTATTCGCCCAGGAACGTCTGACCGGTAAAGACTCCGGAATACTCGGTAAAATACAGTACGGGTATAACGACGGCACGGGTGATTACTATATTACGGTAGACCTGGCCCAATGTAACGGTTGCCGTGAATGTGTTTCCTTATGTCCGGCCGGTATATTTGAGGTAATTCAAGAAGACGGTCAGAAACCAAAGGCGAGAGTAGTCGAATCCAAACGTAAAAAACTGGCTATCTTATGCCCGGGTATCCAGGCTTGCTCCAAATCCAATAATAAAACCTGCCAGCAAATTTGCACAAAGAGAGCAATTAGTTTAAGCTGGTAAAATAAATCATTCCGCCGTATTGACAAACAATAATCTAGCCTTTAATATCTTAAATATTATACCTAGAATATCTAGGTATATTGGATATATAAAATGGTTCAGAAAATAGAATTATCCGATCTGGTAAAAGATTTCCGGTTTCCGCCTGTTTCGTATTCAATCGACGCGGAGAAAGTTACTGCATATACCGGAGCGGTTGAAGATTCAAATAGTATTTACTCGGAAAATGGTTGTGTCCCGCCGATGGCTACCGCCGCTCTGGCAATGGCAGCGATGGGCGAACAGATGTCCTTGCCTGCCGGCTCGATACATGTTTCGCAGTCTTTTTCATTCAACAAAACAATTTCAACCGGCGACATTTTAACCAGCAGGGCCTCGGTTCTACGCAATATCGAACGCGGTAAAATTCACATGCTAACCATCGGGATTGACATAACGAATCAGCATAATGAAGCGGTTGTGACCGGAGAAACCGGTTTTATCCTCCCAAGAGTGTAATAAATATGGCATTGAATAAATCGGAAATTATAGCCGGAATAGCTCTGGTAGAATTGAAGAAACTGATTAAACAGGCAAATATTAATGCTTATGCCGAAGTAAGCGGTGATAAAAATCCCATCCATCTCGACCCGGAATTCGGCAAGAAAATGCAACTGGGCGGTACTATCGCTCACGGTATGATAAATTTAGCCTATGTTTCCGAATTAATGGCGACTAATTTTGGAATTGACTGGTTGAGTACCGGTGAAATGAATATCCGGTTTAAAGAACCCGCCAGACCGGGTGATGAGATAACTCTATCCGGTAAAGTAGTCAATATAATTACGGAAAACGACCATACTAAAGTGACTTGTGATATCAATGCCCAGAATCAAAAAGGGCAGGTTATCGTCACCGGTGAGACTAAAGTGAGGTTTAAATAGCTATGAAAATTGCAGTTGATGCTATGGGCGGAGATTTCGCTCCTGAGGAAATCGTTAAAGGAGCTGTCGAAGGGTCGAAAAAATATAATACCGGTATCACTCTTGTCGGCCCGCAGGAACGCGTCCAGGCCGAGCTGAATAAATACGATACCGCCGGATTGGACATCGATATTCTGCATACCGATGAATACCTTATCGAAGGCGAACAGCCGGCTTATGCGTTGCGAACTAAGAGGAAAGCTTCTATTCTTATGGCAGCCAAATTAATCCGCGACGGCAAGGCAAAGGCAGCAGTCGGTGTTGGACCCACCGGCGGCGTATTTGCTGCGGCGGTTGGTGTCTTAGGCACATTGGAAGGATTAGCCCGGCCGGTCATCGGGGGCAACTTCCTGGGTTTTGCTCCAAATACGGTATTTTTCGACCTTGGCGGTAATGTAGACGCCCGTCCCGACCAGCTTTTAGATTTCGGGATTATCGGCATGGTTTTTGCCCGCAAATGGCTGAATATCGAAAATCCCACCATCGCACTATTAAGCAACGGGGCCGAAGAAGGCAAAGGCAACGAGATTGTAAAAGAGACTTTCGGTTTGTATAAGAAGTCAGGCTTGAATTTTATCGGTAATGTCGAAGGTCATGATATCGTATTAGGTAAAGCGAATGTCGTCATCTGTGACGGTTTCGTCGGCAATACCATCGTTAAATTCTGTGAAGGTCTGGGTGCGGTAACCGCCGAATGGTTAGAGAAAAAACTAACCGGTAAAATACCTGATGCCGATTTGCAGAATATGATTACCGAATACAGAAGAGCCACCATTTCCGCAGACAGCACCGGCGGCGGTCCTCTTCTCGGCGTAAACGGTATAGTATTTAAAGCTCATGGCCGCAGCAAGGCTCCCGAAGTCGCGACGACCATCGGAACCGCCAAACGGATGGTTGAAGTTGACCTGGTCGGTACATTAAAGGCAGAATTACAAGCAGTTAGAAGCAAATTAAATATACCTTATGCGAACGGTTAATAAAAGGAGAAAATAAATGTCGGTTAATGCATCGGTTGAAGAAACAGTAAAAAAAATCGTTTTGAAAATTGTTCGTAAACCCGAAATGGAATTCAGTCCTACAGCTACTTTTAAAGACCTGAAAGCAGATTCACTTGACGTGGTACAAATTTTAGTTGCTATCGAAGACGCCTATGAAATAGAAATCAATGATGAGGAACTGAAAAACGTATCCGATATGGGCGCTTTCATCAAATATATCGAAAAGAAAATTGCCGACAAGAAATAATAAGCTTGGGCAGACGTTAATATGTTGTTTAAAGGAAAAATCGCTCTGGTTACAGGGGGGTCGCGCGGTATCGGCCGGGCTATCTCTGCAAAATTAGCCTCGGAAGGTGCGGATGTAATTTTAAATTTCCTCCGCAAGAAAGAGACGGCTGAAAAAACTGCCCAGACCCTCAGAGAAAATAACGTAAATATTCACCTTATCCGGGCTAATCTGGCTGAGCCGGAAAAAATCGATTTGATGTTTAAGGAAATCGAAGAAAAGTTCGGTAGACTGGATATTCTAATCAATAATGCGGCATCCGGTGTAGCCCGTCCGGCGATGGAACTGGATACCGACGGCTGGGACTGGACGATGGATATTAACGCCCGTGCCGCGCTCCTATGTTCCCAGCGAGCCGCCGGGCTTATGAAAAACGGCGGTGCCATCGTAAATATATCCAGTCTCGGTTCCAAGATGGTAATGTCGTCTTATACCGCGGTCGGAGTATCCAAAGCCGCTTTAGAGGCATTAACCCGGTATCTGGCTGTTGAACTGGCCCCGAAGGGAATCCGGGTAAACGCCGTTTCGGCAGGCGCGGTCGAGTCCGAAGCCTTGAGAATGTATGCGAACGACCCCAATATCCCTAAACCGGCGATTATGACTACTCCTGCCGGAAGGATGGTTTTAGGGGAAGACATCGCCAATCTGGTAGCATTTTTATGCTCCGATGATGCTTCGATGATCCGGGGACAGACCGTGATTATCGACGGCGGTTTATCGCTTTCATCACTTATACCGCAGACGCAGGGTGAAAATAAAGGAGTTTGATTTGGCAGGGAGAAGAGTTGTTATCACCGGGATGGGTGCAATTACACCGCTCGGTTTAAACGTAAATGATTACTGGCAGGGACTTATTGCGGGCAAACTCGGTATCGTTCCGATTACTGATTTTGACTGTTCCAAATTCGTGGTGAAAGTCGGCGGGCAGGTTAAGGGATTCGAGCCGACAAACTATATGGATATAAAGAGAGTGGACCGTACCTCACTCGTGACCCAATTAGGTATAGCCGCCACTAAAATGGCCTTGGCCGACGCTCGCATCGATATGACCAAAGAAAAACCGGATAGAGTCGGTTGTATTATCGCCACCTCCGGCGGACTGCATCTTTTATTGGACATGGGTGTTGTGATGCACACCAAGGGTCCTTCCCGTGTCGACCCATTAATGTTAAGCAAAATCGCTCCCAGTATGGTACCGGCGATTATCGCTCTGGAATGCGGGTTAAAAGGCCCTAACAGCAGCGTTAACAGTGCCTGTGCCAGCGGTAATGACGCATTGGGAACGGCATTAAACCTGATACGCAGCGGGCATGCTGAAGTAATAGCCGCGGGCGGTTCTGAAACTCAGGTTAATCAACTATCGATTGCCCTGTGCAGCCGCGTCGGTGCGATGTCCAAAGAACCCGACCCGGCTAAAGCATGTGTCCCATATGATATGAGCCGCAGCGGAATGGTCTTCGGTAACGGAGCCGGAATCTTAATTCTAGAAGAACTGGAGCACGCCAAAAAACGCGGGGCGACCATTATTGCCGAATTCGGCGGAGCCGGCTGGACGTTCGATGCTTTTAACGAAACCGCTCCCGACCCCAACCAGGAACTAATCGCCATGAAAATGGCTATCAAAGACGCCGGGCTAACTCCAGACGATATCGACTATGTTAATGCTCATGGAACCAGTACTAAATTAAATGACGCTTCCGAAACAAAAGCCCTGAAAATGCTCTTTGGAGACCGCGCTTATAAAGTACCGGTCAGTTCTATTAAATCGATGATAGGTCATCTTGCCTGTGCTTCCGGTGCTGTTGAAGCAATCGCCGCTGTGATGACCGTGAAAGAGAATATTTTACCGCCGACCATCGGCTATACGACTCCCGACCCGGAATGCGACCTGGATTACGTTCCGAATGTCGCCCGCAAGCATACCGTTAATGTTTGCCTTTCCAACTCCTTCGGTATGGGCGGGCAAAACTGCTGTATCGTTTTAAAGAAGTATAAAGAATGAATGAAGCAGCATTAAAAGGCAAA
>CAZJQF010000041.1:0-15963 GCA_964547925.1 uncultured Dehalococcoidales bacterium | reverse complement strand
TATCTAACCACAGGGGCAAAATATTGTCAATTTTTTATTCTCTTTTTAACTGGGGAATATTGAAGCCGGAATTAAAGGCAGAGGGTATTGACATAATAATTGCGATATTATACGATATATCGTGATAGTATATATCGGAGGGGGTAATATGTTCGGAAGCAGATTTTACGAATTCGAAAGGCATGCTCATTTATTCGAGAAGGGGGATTTAAAGTACGTTATTCTCGACCTGCTGAAAGATAAACCGTCGCACGGTTATGAAATTATCAAGGCACTCGGCGATAGTTTTCATGGGTTTTATACCCCGAGTGCGGGCAGCGTCTATCCTACCCTGCAGTTACTTGAAGATATGGGTTATGTTTCCGGTGCGGAACAGGACGGCAAGAAGGTTTATACCGTCACCGAAGAGGGTAAAAAGTTTCTCAAGGAGCGGGAGGATACCGTACATAAGATTAAAGCCCATGTCCGGGGTTTTTACGGGCCTAATATGCACAAGGAATTCCGTGAAACGATGCGTGAGATGAAAAACCTCGGTGATGTCATCAGACCGCAATTCCATAAAATACCGCCGGAGAAATGGAACCGGATTCGGGAAATAATAGCCGGAGCCTGCAGTGAAGTTGAAAAGATCGTTAAGGAATAATATCTTTAAATAAACAAATATTAGCGGAGGGTAAAATGGGTTACTTCAGAATATTCGCAGCCATTCCCGGTTTCTTTTTAAGCTCGCTGATTTTGATGCTGCTGTGGGGGGTTATCGCACCGAAAATCGGTGTGGCAGATATTAACTATGTCACGGCGATGCTGATAAATATTACGCTCTGGCTGGCGGTGGCGCCGCTGGCAGCGGTAGGCAAGCACTGGTGGCATTAATTAAGTAATTTGTAATGAGTAATTTGTAGTTAACGTTAACAGTTAGTAATTTGTAATTAATTACAAGTAAAATAAATATAATGACAACTGGGAAAGTACCGAAATCCGAGTCACCCCGCCGGAAGGTCGGTGCGTTATCGCACGACCTGAGCGAGCGCGTTAAAGAACTCAACTGTCTTTACGGCATATCGAGTCTTTTTGAAAACGGGTATCGCACGCTGGATGAGGCGATGCAATCGGTGGTCGATTTGATACCGCCGGCCTGGCAATATCCGGAAAATACGTGTGCCAGGATAAAACTGGAAAATACCGAGTTTAAAACAGCGAACTTCAAAGAAACCCGGTGGCAGCAAAGCCAGAAAATAATGGTGGAAGGCAGGCAATTCGGCACGCTGGAAGTCAATTACCTGGTCGCCAAACCGGCGAGTGACGAAGGACCTTTCCTCAAAGAAGAACGTAATTTAATCCGGGTTATTGCCGAAAGGCTCGGTTTGATTATCGAGCGGGAAAACGCCAAAAATAACCTGGAAAAATTATATATCCGTGAGAGGGAACTGCGGCAAAAGCTGCAGTACGAAATGAAAATCAGGGTCGATTTGACCCGCAAGCTGGTTCACGAGCTGAAGACGCCGCTGACGGCTTTGATAGCGACCAGCCAATTGTTAAGCGACGAGACCCGGGATGAGAAGACCGGCCGGCTGGCGAAGAATATTTACGCCGGGGCGAATAATATGAACCGCCGCATCGAGGAGCTTTATGACGTCATACGCGGTGAGATGGGACAATTAAAAGTCACGCCGAAGCCCGTTAATATCGAGCATCTTTTAAATTCCATTCTGGAAGAAATCCGTCCTTTATCTACCCAGTATGATATGGTTATCGAATTAGAAAAGGGGAAGCGGCTGCCGGAGGTAAATGCCGACGCGGAGCGCATCCGCCAGGTAGTAATGAATCTGTTGAGTAACGCGATGAAATACGCCCGGGACGGCAAGACAATTACCATCAGGACTACCGGGCAGCCGGACGCGGTTGTTATCGAAATACGGGATTACGGGCCCGGCATTCCGCCCGAAATAAAAGGGAACCTTTTTGAGCCGGGGTACCAGGTGGCTTACCGGGAAGCCAGCACGGGTGGGTTAGGCATCGGCCTGTCGTTGTGCAAGATGCTTGTTGAATTGCACGGCGGTAAAATATGGGTTGAGAGTATACCGGGGAAAGGCGCCGGTTTTTTATTCACCATACCGGTAACGCCGGTAAAAAATAAGGTATAATCGGGAACAGGTATGAAAGTAGTTGTTATCGAAGACGAAAAAGCAATTATCGATGCGGTCAGTCTGGCCTTTGAATTCCGCTGGCCGGATGCCAGAGTAATCGGGGCAATGACCGGGAAAGACGGCGTCCGGGCGGTGCAAAAAGAATCGCCGGACGTGGTGATTCTGGATATAAATCTGCCGGACTTGAGCGGGTTCTACGTATTGAAGGAAATCCGGGCTTTTTCGCCGGTGCCCGTAATTATACTAACGGTCCGGGCTGATGACGAAGATGTAATGCGCGGGCTTGAAGGCGGTGCCGACGATTATGTGATAAAGCCCTTCAACTATTTAACGCTGCTGGCCAGGGTGAATACCGTAATCAGACGTTTTAACAAGACCGAACCGGCCAACGAGAGAAGTATCAGCGTCGGCTCAAAGCTAAAAATCGATTTAATCAATCAGAAAGTACAGATGGAGAACGAACCGGTGAAGCTGACGCCGGTAGAGTACCGCCTCCTGGTACTGCTAGCCAAAAACAAGGACAGCATCGTGAGCCCCGGCCAGATTATGCAGGAAATCTGGGAGAAAGATGATGCCGGAGATACCGTGAATATCCGTGTTTATATACGCCGTCTCCGGGAGAAACTGGGTGACAGCCCGCCCAATTTAATTTTAAATAAACACGGTGCCGGTTATATGCTGAAGAGCAAATAAACCGGTTATCAATAAAAAGCCGCATTTCCCCTCCTGCCAACCCCTTTCGTTGCCCCGGGAGTTTTGTTTGTCCGGTGTACAGCAAATACCATTAGTTATAAGTGTTAATAATTTGAAACAATATAGATTATTGACAACAATTACCGGGTTGTGTATATTATGAGATATCGGCAAATGTTTGCCGATATCTATTTATATGAGTTTTGAATCACCGCAGAACGTCGAACGAAAAATATTATCCATTCTCAAGGTCCTGAGTAATATTCAGGGACCGGCCGGTTCGCGCCTGATTGCCAAGAAACTGACCGAATACGGGGTGGAACTGAGCGAAAGAGCCGTGCGTTATCATCTGAACCTGATGGATGAGCGTGGTTTGACCCAATTGGTTCGCGACCGGGACGGACGGATTATCACCGAGCGGGGTCTGCATGAGATAAAGACCGCGCTGGTAAGCGATAAAATCGGCTTTGTCATCTCCCGCATCGAATTACTGGCTTACCGCACCAATTTCAATTATAAAAACGGAACCGGCACACTGCCGGTAAATATCACGACTTTCCCCGAAAAGAAATTCCACAAGGCGCTGGAATTAATGGCACCGGTATTCGAGGCCGGCTTCTGTGTCAGCCGGCTGGTAGCGGTGGCTGAAGAAGGTCGGCGGCTCGGGGAAGCCATCATACCGGAAGGTAAAATCGGACTGGCTACGGTATGCAGCATCTTGATAAACGGAGTCCTGTTGAAAGCGGGCATCCCGATGGACTCGAGGTTCGGCGGTATTATGCAGCTGCAGGACGGCAAGCCGGTCAGGTTTACCGATTTGATACATTACAACGGCACTTCGCTGGACCCTTCGGAGATATTCATTAAAGCCGGGATGACCAACGTTAGCGGCGTCGTTAAAACCGGCAGCGGGGCGATACTGGCGAATTTCCGGGAAATTCCGGCCATTTGCCGCGCCACCGCAGAAACGGTCATCAAAGGATTACGGGAAAAAGGTTTTACCGGCATTTTGACGATGGGTGAGACAAGCTCGCAGGTCTGCCAGACCAACGTCGAACTGAATAAAATCGGTATCATTCTGACGGGAGGCTTAAATCCGGCCGCCGCGGCCGTCGAAGCCGGCATCGAATGCGACAGCCACAGTATGAGTACGATTCTCAAGTTCAATGAGCTTCAAGATTACCGGGAGTTATTATAATTATCGAATCAATAGAATTCGAAAAGGAAAAGAAGGAGAAAATATGTCACCAGCAAAAGGTACCCAGTCGGCTTACAATCCGTTCGAGACGGTAAAGCAGCAAATCGACAAATGTGCGGAAATTCTTAAACTCGACCCTCAGGTAACCGCGGTATTGAAAGTGCCGCAGCGGGAATTACACGTGGCGTTACCCGTCCGCATGGATAACGGCAAAGTCAAGGTCTTCCAGGGTTTCCGCGTCCATTATAACGATGCCCGCGGCGCTACCAAGGGCGGCATCCGGTTCCACCCGGATGAAACCATCGATACCGTTCGGGCATTAGCTGCCTGGATGACCTGGAAATGTTCATTGGTAGACTTGCCGCTGGGAGGGGCTAAAGGCGGTATTATCTGTAATCCGAAAGAATTGTCCGTCGGAGAACTGGAACGCTTGAGCCGGGCTTACATCAGAGCGATTTTCCCGTTCATCGGACCGGAAAAAGATGTTCCGGCTCCGGATGTTTATACGACCCCTCAAATTATGGCCTGGATGACCGATGAGTATTCCGTCATCGCCGGCAAACCGCAGTTCGGCGTCATTACCGGCAAACCATTAAGCATCGGCGGCTCTCCGGGCCGCGGTGATGCCACCGCCCGCGGCGGTATGTTCACCATCCGCGAGGCCGCAAAAGCACAGGGTATCGACCTGAAGAACGCGACCGTGGCGATTCAGGGTTACGGCAACGCCGGATACTATGCGGCTAAACTGGCCAAAGAAATGTTCGGCTGTAAGGTAGTCGCCGTCTGCGACAGCAAGGGCGGCGTTTATAACAAGAAAGGCCTCGACCCGAAGAAGGCTTTCGATTGTAAGGAAGAGTCCGGCACGGTTTGTAAGCTGGCCGATGTCGACCAGTGCAGCAACGAAGACGTTTTAACGATGGATGTGGATATTTTGATTCCGGCCGCTATCGAAAACGTTATCACCGGCAAAAATGCCGCGAAAATTAAGGCTAAAATTGTCGCCGAGCTGGCTAACGGCCCGACTTCACCGGAAGCCGATGATACCCTTTATAAGAACGGCGTCCATATTATTCCCGACTTTTTATGCAACGCCGGTGGCGTAACGGTTTCTTACTTCGAAATGGTCCAGAACGCCTATATGTACTACTGGGATGAGGCGGAAGTTTACGAAAAACTGGACAAGAGAATCAGCAAGGCTTATCATTCGGTACTCGATACCAGCCGCCAGTATAAAATCAACATGCGCCAGGCCGCTTATGTGTTAGCGGTTAAGCGTGTTGTCGAAGCGATGCGAGTCCGCGGTATCGTCTAGGCAAAATAATAATCGGTTAAATAAAAAAGAGGGGTTTTTAAAACCCCTCTTTTTTATTCCATTCCGTACCTGATACGGAATCCAGGAATTTATAATATATCCTCGTATAAATCCCTCCATGAAGGATTATCTTTTTCAATTAAGGCTATCTTCCATGCTCTTTTCCACTCTTTAATCTGTTTTTCCCGCTGTAAAGCCCCGTCTAAGTCTCCGCCCGCTTCGTAATATACCAGCGTATGAACCCCATATTTCTTGGAAAATCCATCTACAAGGTTATTTTTATGTTCATACACTCGTTTTGCTAAATCACTGGTTACTCCGGTATATAACGTGCCGTTTTTCTTACTGGCCATGATATAGACGGAGTAATCACTCATAGTATTTTTCCTGGATCCCGTTTTTCAACGGGATGGAATATTTTAGTAATTTTATTAAGAGTCTCTATGACCATCCCGGCGGATGCCGGGAACCAGGACAAACGAATTAACACCCGGCTCCCGTTTTACCAGCATGGATTATTTATATTACTTATCTTCTTTTTCGCCTGATTAAGAGGAATGCCAGCACGCCGCCAAGTATTACTACGACCGGGACGGCAATAATGATAGGGAGCCAATTGAACGGAGCGGGTTCTTCAGGTTGCGTAATTTCAGGCTGGGTTGTTTCTATTTTATGTGATGGTTTCCAACCATAAAAACTTGTTGTTTTGTTAATAGTAATTTCCATACGGTTCTGAAACATTCGAGAATCGTTTGGCATAACACCTATGGTTCCGATTTTCCATTCCCCTTCTTCAGGGAATTTGATATCTACCGAATATTGGACTGGTTCGTTAGCCTTTAAATCCCCGGACCAGGATAGGTCTCCTCTAATATAAAGGTTTTCCCCAGGTATCACTTGATTTGATGTATTATTAAAAAATCTTATATCCGAAGAAAAACCGGATATGTCATGCAACGAAGTAATTTTTACAGCAATAGTTACCGTTTCTCCGGTTAGAGGAGCCTTTGAAATATTCAATTCTTGAATAATGGGGTTATTTTCGCTTAAAACTGGATAACCAACTCTTCCATAATTGAAATACTGTAAATACGAAAGCGGACTGGCAGCAAGTTCCGGGTTTGGTGTAAAACCATAATTAAAAGTATATCCATCGGCAATGACATACATTTTGGTAATGGTTTCCGGGCTTTGCCATCCTTCACCTTGTACATTACCTACTATCTTCCAGATACCTTCATGCGGTAGTTTAATAGTGCACATATTGTGTTGCTCTCGTACATTACCCTGTATATTAGTTGTTCCATTAATCAGGACTTCGGATAAGGGTACTAATACCCCGTGCTTGGCATCAGAATAACTACCTTCAGGATTTATCCAGTAGAAGTCCAGCCAAGCTTTGCCATTTGCCAGACCTTCTTTCGGCTGGTCATCATCAAGCAAAGAGGGCATTTGCAGACCAAAAGAAAAACTCAATTCCGCCGTCTGTCCCAACTGCGGGATTTCAGATAGCTTTAACGTGAAGTAAAAAGGGAATGTGTTTGCGGTATCCGTAACAACCGGCGGAGGGCTGCCGGAAGAATTCTGACAGCTAATAACGGGAATGAGCAACGAAATCACTATCAGGAGATAGAATAATTTTTTAATCATAGCCATTCCCCAACTCGGTTGAGTTCAGCCCATTATACACCCCGAATATTATTTAGACAATAGGTTACTATAATATTCATTTATGCATTCAAATAATGATATATACGTTAGATGAATTAAAGTATCACAATGAGAGGTGAAAAGGAGCGGGTGCGGGAGCTTGTCCCTGCGATAAATTACGGTTGATGGTGGGTTACATTCCGCTACACCCACCCTACAACTCATTGTATTTTTCCTGGATCCCGTTTTTCAACGGGATGGATATTTTCTTCACTCGTTCGATAGGTTAATATCGTATCAAATTAAGCCTAATAAAAAAGGGGCACGGTATTGCCGTGCCCCTGTGTTGGTGATAAACGGTAGAACTATAACTTAACGATTTTGGCGGTATAGAGGTCCGGTATGGCGAGGAGTTTCTTTCGCTGGGCCGCCGATAAGGCTTCGTCTAATGCTAATACCATTAAAGCCTGGCCGCGCGGTTTGAGACGGCTGACCTGCATGGCGCTGATGTTAATATCGGCATCGCCGGTGACCTTACCCACCGAACCGAGCAATCCGGGACGGTCGAGGTGGTCGCAGAATAAGAAGTAAGCACCGGACGGTTCGATATCTATCCAGTAGTCGTTATACTGCACGATATGGGTCTCGTTGCGTAAAACCGTACCCGAGACGGTAATCTTGCCGGAGCTGGTGGTAACTTCGACATTAATCATGCTGGAATAGTTCTGGCAGGAGGGGGTCTTTTGCTCGATGACGGTCAGACCGCGCTGGGCCGCCAGAAAATCGGCGTTAATCAGGTTAACTCTTTCCTCGCTGATACCTTCGAGAATACCGCCCAAAACGGCTGCTTTTAGTACCTTAGAATCGAAATTGGAGATTTCACCCTCATAGTTAATCTTGATGGTCTTCATCTGGCCTTCGATAAGCTGGCTAATCATTCTGCCGAGTGTCGTGCCGACTTTTATAAACGGCGAAAGGACGGTCATTACTTCGGCGGAGACCAGCGGGGCATTAACGGCATATCGCGGCGAGCAGCCGTTGAAAACATCGATAATCTGGACTACGACGTCGTGGGCGGCCGTTACCTGAGCCTCGGCAGTGGAAGCTCCCAAATGCGGCGTAACGATAATGTTAGCCTCATCGAAGAGAATGCTCTTGGTGGTCGGTTCCGTGGCAAAGACATCGATAGCCGCGCCGGCCAGCTTCTTTTCCCGGATAGCCTTTACCAGAGCTTCTTCATCGATTAAACCGCCGCGGGCGGTGTTGACGATGCGGGCGGTGGGTTTCATCATGGCGATTTCTTTCGCCCCGATAAGACCCTTAGTCTGGTTGTTCAACGGCACGTGTAAAGTGATAAAATCGGAATTCTTCAGCAGTTTTTCCAGAGTAACCAGTTCGATTTGCATATTGGCGGCGATACTGGCGGAAACAAACGGGTCGTAACCCAGTATTTTCATTTCAAAACCGGCGGCCCGGCGGGCTACCGCGGCGCCGACATTCCCAAGACCGACTACCCCGAGGGTCTTGCCCCGGAGTTCACTGCCGGTGAATTTAGTGCGTTCCCAGACGCCGGATTTCAGCAGGGCATTAGCCTGCGGGATATAACGGGTTAAAGACAGCATCAGGGCTAAAGCATGCTCGCAGGCGGAGATGGTATTGCCGGTAGGGGCGTTGACCACGATAATACCCTGTTTGGTGGCTTCCTGCACATCGACGTTATCGATACCGACACCGGCACGGGCGATAATCTGTAAATTTTTACCGGCCTGAATTACTTCTTTAGTAACCTTGGTCTGGCTGCGGACCAGCAGGGCATCATAATCCCCGATGATACTCAGCAGTTCCTCCGGTTTACAACCGAATTTACAGTCGACCTGAGCATTATCTCTTAACGGTTCGATAGCTACTTCCGGTACGTGGTCGGTAATTAAAACCTTCATATTACACCCCTTAATATTAAATTCGAAATATACTACTAAATACTGATTACTATTTTATAACCCTATATTCTATCAGGTTATGGGCCGCCAAGAAAATACCCCTTGTCCTGATACGTAATAAAAAAACTCCCCCCGATGCAAAAAAATAGCATGAAGGAGGGAGTTACCCAGTCTATTCTAATCGCCGGTAATAATCTTGAAAAAGCGGTGTTTGCCTACCTTTACTACGCTGCCGTTGTTAACCGCAGCCGTGAAATCCGAAATCCTCTTGCCGTCGATTTCGATAGCCCCCTGCTTAATCAGGCGGGCGGCTTCGCTCGAACTGGCGGCTGAGCCTGAGGAAACCAGCAGCTTGCGCAAGTCAGGATTGGCCGTATCGCTTTTAACCTCCGGCATCTCATCCGGGATTTCTTTCTGCTGGTGGACTTTGGAAAAATGTTCCGCCGCGCCGGCGGCCTCTTTTTCATCGTAAAGTTCCGTTACCAGCTCGTAAGCCAGTCTCTTTTTCAATTCCATCGGGTTAACGGAATTGGCCTCGATTTGCCGGCGGAACTCAGCCAGTTCGGCAGACGGGACATCGGTTAATAACTCGAAATAGTTCAAAATCATACTGTCGGCGACGGACATTACTTTGCCGTAAATATCATTGGGGGCTTCCGCCACGCCGATATAATTGCCCAGGCTCTTGCTCATTTTTTTAGAGCCGTCCGTGCCGACCAGCAGCGGTGTCATAAAGACCTGCTGGGGCTTCTGGCCTATCATCGTCTGGAGTTCCCTGCCGACTAACAGATTGAATTTCTGGTCGGTGCCGCCGAACTCGACATCGGACTGTATCGCCACCGAGTCATAAGCCTGCAATAAGGGATAAAGCAGCTCGGTGATGGCAATCGGGCTGTTCTCGCTGAAACGTTTGTGGAAATCATCGCGGGCGAGGAACTGGGCCACGGTGAATTTACTGGTCAGGCGGACCACGTCAGCCAGATTGAATTTGCCGAACCATTCGCTCTGCCATTTTATTTCGGTCTTGTCTTTATCGACGACGCGGAAAAACTGCTGCATATAGGTTTCGGCGTTGGCTCTGACCTGCTCGGCGGATAGCATCTTGCGCACTTCGGACCTTCCGCTGGGGTCGCCGATTTGGGCGGTCCAGTCGCCGACAATCAGGATGACCTGATGCCCCAATTCCTGAAACTGACGTAGTTTCCGGAAGACGACCATATGGCCAACATGGATATCCGGGGCACTGGGGTCGAGTCCGAATTTAAGGCGTAATTTCTTGCCGGATTTCAGGGCTGCGCGGAGTTCGGTTTCGACAATCACTTCAGCGACGCCCCGGCTTAAGACATAATCGATATCGGTAATTATTTTTTGAGCCATTTTATTTCTTGTCCAGTGAATTTAATATTGTTCTGCCCTGTTTAACATCCTCGTTAATTTGCCGGACCAGTTCGTCCACAGAGCTGAATTTCTGCTCATCCCGCAGCTTGGCGATAAAGTCCACCTTCAGTTCTTTATTATAGATGTCTTTTTCAAAGTCCAGAATATAAACTTCGATGGTGCGGCGTCCTTCGGTGAAAGTAGGCCGGATGCCGATACTTGTTACGGACTGGTAGGTCTTACCGCCGATGTGAGCCAGTGTAGCATAAATCCCGAAGGGCGGCAATGCCTGCCGGGGATGCACGTCCAGGTTGGCGGTGGGAAAGCCGAGCCTCCGGCCGCGCTTTTCGCCTTCGATGACCTTGCCGGTGAAGCTGAAGTAATGCCCGGCGAGGTCGGCGACGCGTTTCATATTACCTGCTGCGAGAGCATTACGGATAGCGGTACTGCTGACCACCTCGTGATTCACCTCTACCGGAGGGACGATGGTAACGGTAAAATTCATGTTTTGCCCTGATTGGCGTAAATACTCGATATTGCCTTTGCGGCCTTTACCGAGAGCGAAATCCGGGCCGACGACCAGACCGCGCATTTTAAGATGCTTTTTAAGCAGGGCGACGAATTCATCGGCTTCCAGCGAGATGAGCTCCCGGTTGAAGGTAACCGTAACGACTAAATCGATGCCTTCGGCCTTCAGTAATTTCACGCGCCGGTTGAGACTGGTCAGATAGGGCAGGGACTTATTCGGGGAAAGGAGTTCGTCGGGATGGTAGCGGAAGGTAACAACACAGGATAAAGCGTCTAATTGTTTCGCCTGGGCTTTGATTTCCGCCAGCAGGGCTTTATGGCCAAGATGGACTCCATCGAAGACGCCGATAGTGAGCACGGTGTCTTTCGCCGGGGCTGCCTGAGATAATTCCTGTTCAACCTGTGTCATATTTTTTTGACGTTTGTCGCAAGCTCAAAATGAAGCTGAAAGCTATCCGGTAAACGCAGCTAAAATATATCATAACGGTGATAATAGAATCAAATATCAGAACTCAGAAGACAGGAGACAGAAATCAGAAGACAGAAGATTTGGGATTTATGATTATAGAATATTAAAGCATTAAAAAATTTCCCACTTTAGTAAAGGGGGATTTGCTGTAATCCCTCTGTATCTCTCCCGGTTCAAGCCCGGGACAGGCTCTTTAGAAAAGGGAGAGAGCATAACTTACAACTGTCAGTAATGACATAGCGTCTCTATTCCCGTTATAATCGGAGTGTGAATATTAAGGAATTACATAAGTGGGATGTCAGTCCGGCGGCAGCGGTGGAAATTCAGAAGAGTCTGGCGGTGCAGGTTATCCGAAATAACGAGGCAGGTAAGCCGCGGTATATTGCCGGAGTAGATATTTCCTCAGGCCGGGCGGTGGATAAAGCCACGGCGGCGGTCGTCGTTCTCAGCTATCCCGAACTGGTGCTGGTGGACTCGAGTGTGATTTACACGGAAACCACTTTTCCCTACGTGCCGGGACTGTTATCTTTCAGGGAAGTGCCGTTAATCCTGAAGGCGTACGAAAAACTGAAGAAAGAGCCGGATTTGATACTGGTAGACGGGCAGGGCATCGCGCATCCGCGGCGGATGGGATTTGCCTCGCATCTCGGGCTGGTGCTGGAAAAACCGACTATCGGCTGTGCCAAGTCGCTATTAACCGGAGAGCACGGTGAACCGGCGGAGAAAGCCGGCAGTTTTGCCGATATTACAGACAATGGCGAGGTTATCGGGGCAGTCGTACGGACGATAGATAATGTAAAACCGTTATATGTATCCATCGGGCACAAAGTAGATTTGGCAGCCGCGATTAAATGGGTACTGGCCTGCTGCAAAGATTACCGTATTCCGAAACCGCTGCGGCTGGCCCATCAGGCGGCGTACGGCAGTCTGAAAAGTAGCAAGTTATAGCTTAAAATGGGATAATAGTAAATTAAATGCAGGAAGAAGCGGATAAACTCACCGAACTAAAGTCCAGGGTTGCCCTGGCGATGGTGCATCTTTGACATTGCCGGCAAAGAGAAAGAAATTGCCGCGCTCGAAAAACAGTCCGCCGTGCCGGATTTCTGGTCCGACCAGAATAACGCCCAATCCATAATGCGGAAAATTGCCTCGCTGAAAAAGAGCGCCGAAAAATGGCGCGGGCTGGAAAAACGCCTTGCCGATATTTCCGACAACTTACAGCTGGCTCAGGAAGAGCCGTCTTTAGCCGATGACGTCCGGCAGGAAATCGAGACTTTCGCCGAAGAGTTGGACCAAATCGAGCTGGAGCTTGCCTTTAGCGGCGAATACGATTCCCGCAATGCCCTTCTTTCCATTAAAGCAGGGGCAGGCGGGACCGAATCGCAGGACTGGGCGGAGATGCTGATGCGGATGTATTTGAGATGGGCGGAACGGCAGGGTTACCAGGCGGAAATACTGGAATTATCGCCCGGCGAAGAAGCCGGCATTAAAAGCACCACGATAAATATCACCGGTGAAAATGCCTGCGGTTATCTGAAATCGGAACACGGCGTCCATAGGCTGGTCAGACTTTCGCCTTTCGATGCCGACCATGCCCGCCATACCTCATTTGCCCTCGTGGAAATAATGCCGGAAGCCGAGGGCGATGTCGATGTCGTCATAAATCCGGATGATATCAAAATCGAGACCTTCCGCTCCAGCGGTCCCGGCGGCCAGCACATGCAGAAGACCAGCAGTGCCGTGCGGATAACTCACTTTGCGACCGGTCTGACGGTTAGTGCCCAGAGCGAACGGTCGCAGTTCCAGAATAAAGACGCCGCAATGAAAATATTACGCTCGCGTTTGCTGGAAGTGGAGCTCGAAAAAAAGGCGGAGGAAAGGGCCAAAATCAAGGGGAAGCGGATTTCTGCCGGCTGGAGCAATCAGATACGCAGTTATGTTTTGCATCCGTATAAGATGGTTAAAGACCACCGTACGGACTTCCAGACCGGTAACACGGAAGCGGTGCTGGACGGCGACCTCGACGGTTTTATCCGGGCTTACTTACGCTCGATTATGGGTACGGAGCAGTAAAATGAAAAGAGTATTATTTTTCGGTCTGTTAATCATAACAATCATGGGATTGGCGGCCTGCACGCCGCTTATCCAAACGGGCACTTCGCCGGAGCAGCAGCAACAGATTAATCAACTGACCGGGCAGGTTAACGAGCTGCAAAATAACTATACGGCGTTGGAAGCTAAATACCAGACCGATATGGCGGGGGCTCAGACCCAAATCGGTGAATTGAACAGTAATCTGGCGTCTCTTCAGAGTAATTACGATGCATTAGAACAAAGCTATAATAATCTTTTAAACGGGTCGTCCGGACTGCGGAACCCGTCCTGGGCAGAAGTGAAAGCGTTCATCACCCAGGATGCTACAGATAAAATTCTCTATAATATCAATACGTTTGCCTGTTCCGGTTATGCCATTTTAATCCGCGACCATGCCCGGCAATTGGGATTCCGGTCGGCTTATATTCAACTGGAGTTTCCCGGGTCGGCCGGACACGTCTTGAATGCCTTCCAGACGACCGATTACGGACTGGTTTATATCGACTGTACTTCCAGCGATAAGGTTGGTTATGTGGTGAGCGGGCAGGAGTACGGAAACATCGATGCCAATGCGGTAAAGACCGAATATATTTCGTGTGACGGCAGCCCGGGCGATTTCTGGCAGCCGCTGGTTTATAAAACCGCCGCCAATCCCTTCAGCTACAATTATTACGTTGAATATAAAGCGCGGCGGGCATTTTATAACAATACGGTAAATGCCTATAATGCTGCAGTCGCCCAGGTTAACAGCGGTAGCAGCCAGTGGACGGCTGCACAGATGGACGCCTGGTACGAGAATATAGACGCGCTGATTCTCGATATCGGGGAAACTTACTATAACAGTATGGGCATTGTAGGGAACGTTGAAACCTACTGGGGCGATAATTAAAGAAATCCCTCGTTAGCGTTCGTAATTTTAAAGACTGTTGGAAGCGCTTTTCTAATTTACAATCCGGACCGGATTGTCCTTATATATCATATTGTTGATACCCGCGTTCTTCGATATTGAGCCCGTTATATCTTCTTTTCGGTTTCCCGAAATGTCAGAATTGGGGTAGTTATTACCGGATTAATTTCGGACAAGGCGGCTCGATTGAAAAGACATATTATTATCGTCATAGTATGTTTACTTCTGGTACTGGTATCCTGCGGGACCAGAAATACAGAAGTAACCGAAGATTCCATTACGGCGACGGAAGATTTGCAGATTCAGGTAAACGACCTGAACAGTAAGCTGGTGGCGTTTACGGCGACTATCGACAAGATGCAGTCGCAGATAAAGACCACCAAGCCGCCGACGACTTCTGCCGCAACGAAACAGATGCAGGGCGATATCGAAGAATTAACCGATACTTTGGCCGCTTTAACGGCGGAGATAGAGTCTATCCAAACTCAAATTACGGCTTTACAGGACACTACCACCCAGATTGCCTCGCTGCAAACCCAGGTTACCGCGTTGCAGGAAGGTCTGCGGGCGGCCAGCACTTCGATAGGGGCGACATCGACGACGGTGAACGGGCTGGGCATCGTCTTTGTGAACAACACCATCGATTTACCGGCAACGGGGCCGGTCACGGCAAATTCCGCCCAGTTCGCCATAAAAATAGTTAATACGACCGGAAAAGTGGTGAATAACATCGATGTCACCGGGGTGATTATTTGTGCACCGTTTTTTGCGGGGCTGGCGGCCGGTTACCCTCAGATTGCCGATGCCAATTCACTATGCAGTTACGCGTTATCCGGCAACGGTTCGAATATGCTGCGCTTCGAAGCTTATTCCGGCGGTAAAACAGCCCTTTCGATTCCGGTAGGGGGCTCGATAACTTTAAGACCCAAGATTACCGTGCTAGCGGCGAAAGACTGCACTCTGCCGGCGATGAATTTTACCATCTCGGTAAATATTATCACTTACGACCTCGCCGAACCGGCGGTGAGATAACTCGCTAACCATACCGTTTTTTTTACATAACGTAAGTCCTTGCCGTAGAATAAAGACAGGATAGTATCCTGTCGGATGAGCTTCGTTATGTTTAAGAAAAACCTACCGGTCTATATCTTTTTATTATTGCTGGTATCCATTCTGGCTTCAATCTACGGCTGCGCTCCTCGAAGCGATATCAACAAACAAATTAACGTCATCGCTAAGGGTCATGTTTTCAGTATCGCCGGGTGGGAAGTTAAAACCCTGGCCGGTGAGATAAAACCTTCCGGCATTTCTGTGGTAACTGAAGACGACATCGCTGCGGTAGGGCTGTATTTCGAAATATCGGCAAAGGTTAACAGTTTTAAAGCCAAACAAACCGCAAGCCTTGCTTTAAGCGGCGCCGGATTGACGGCGGCTGAAGCAGAAAACGAAGCCGACTTGCAGGCTCAAAAAGACGCTTTAAAACCATGGGTCGAGGCGGTTATCGAGCGTCAGATAAGAGATACACTGACCGAGATGGGGATTTATAATCCGTTTTGCGGGAAGTGTAATTTCCCTCCGGTGAATTTCAAACTCAGTACGCCGCCGAATTTACTTGTTATTTCGTCGCGGGAGAGAATCGAACGGACCC
>CAZJQF010000040.1:13375-16436 GCA_964547925.1 uncultured Dehalococcoidales bacterium | reverse complement strand
TTTAGCCTGGCGGCTTTGCTATATATTCCCGCGATGACGGGTATAGCCTCGATTTATTCTTTTCATAAACAGGATAGCGCTTCGGTATGAACCTAACAATTACCAAAAGGATAATTTTAATGATATTAAAGGCTCATTTTCTGCCAAAATACTGGTCTAACGGCCAGCGCTTTGCTGTTCACTTCACCGATGCTTAAAAGTCTGATGGGGCATAAAATGGTTGCATAAAGTGATTAAGAGGAGGCCCTGACAATGACGCAGCAAGAAATGGCTCAAAACGAACGCAGACACAGCAAATACCATCGTTCTCTGGGCGGTGTAACAGGCGGTCTTATTCTGGTGGTTCTCGGTGCTTCATTCCTATTGGCTAACCAGGGAATTATCACCTGGGGTCATTGGTGGCAGTATTTTCTCATCGGGCTTGGTGGGGTCTTTATCATCGATTGGCTGGTCAGGTTATGTACCGGCGAGCGGCCCATTTTCAGCGGTAAACTAGTTACCGGTATTATCCTGATTGGCGTCGGAGTAATGTTCCTGATCGGTTTCCCGGCTTACTGGCCGGTGATATTGATTGTAGTGGGTGTGGCGGTGCTGCTGGCGGGAATATTCGGACATCGAAGATAGACCGGCCGGTAGGGGAATGATAAAGAGAGTCCTATTACAAATGGGACTCTCTTTATTTTCGTTTCCGTTTTGTTAATCTCGCCCAGGCACTGCCGAAATGGACGAACGGATTAGCTTTTTTACCGTAAATTCTGCCCTGTTTCAAAGACTTCAGAAATTCCTCTTTGGTTTTAAAATCAGGCATTTCGACATACGCGTTACCGATTTCCGGTATGGTATGAGCATCGCTGCCGGCACTGCCGGGCTTATTGTGTTTTGCGGCAAATGCGATAGGTAACGTACGCTTAACGGTAATCGGACTGCGGGCATTCATCACTTCGATGACATCGATATCGTTTATAATTGCCTCCATCCCTTTTTCCCCCAGCGCCATCCTGGTGACGGTATCAAACGGGTGAGGGATACAGACCAGGCCGTCCTGTTCCTTGATGCGGGCAATCGCTTCGGCAACCGGTATATTCGTCGGGATGGTCTCTTTTAAAAACATGCCCATAATTTCACCGGCAGGAGTCAGGATTTCCTCGGCGACAATCACGGTAAACGGGGCGATTGCTTTTATTTTCAGCCCGCCTTCCGCCGTTCCGTGGTCGGCTATCGCGATACAATTTATACCCATTTTTCGGCACCGCTCGATGATTCTCTCCGGGGTATTGGAACTATCGAAAGAAGCATTACTGTGGATGTGCAAGTCAGCTTTTAACAACTTTTTCCGCCTTTGACAATACTTTCACTTTACCTTTATCCATGACTACCGTATCTTCAATTCTCACGCCGCCCCAGTCCGGTAAATAAATGCCCGGTTCGATACTGAAGACCATACCATTTACTAATTTATCGACCGACCTCTTGGAAAGTCTCGGTGATTCGTGAGTTTCCAGCCCGATGCCGTGACCCAGACTGTGCCCGAATTTATCCCCGTAACCGCTCTCCTCGATAACAATGCGGGCGGTGTTATCCGCAACCTCTCCGGACATATTTTCTTTGATTAATGCGATGGCCGCCAGCTGGGCTCCTAGTACGGTATCGTAAACTTTGCGGAAGGTTTTATCCGGTGTTCCCACGCAAAGTGTGCGGGTAATATCGCTGGTGTAGTATTTGTATTTCGCCCCGATATCGATAACCACCGGGTCGCCTGATTTGATGATGTATTCGGAGGGGTGGGCGTGGGGCAGGGCGGAATTTACACCTGCGGCAACAATCAATTCAAAGGGAACGGTTTCGCTGCCGTTTTCCCGCATGAACTTTTCGATTTCCCAGGCTACCTGTAACTCGGTCATCCCCGGCTTGATAACCTGTTGAATATGGGCAATCGCCATATCGGAAATTGCTACAGCCTTGTTAATCAGTTCGATTTCCTCCGGCTCTTTGACAACCCGCAGTGATTCCACAATTCCATCGGTGGGGATAAGCTGGAGCGGTATTTGTTTCTTCTGCAGGATTTCAGCCAGTTGCTTGTAGAGTGCATAAGTTACGTCTGCGGACTCGAAGCCGAGCCGTTTGATACCGAGGTCTCCGACGAGGTTAGAAAACCAATCCTCCATTTTGCCGACGAGGTCGAATAAGGTAAACTCAGGAGCCTGTCTTTTCGCTTGCTCGGTATAACGGGAATCGACGATAATTATGAGCTGATTGGTCGTAATTAATAGATATCCATCCGAACCGTAAAAACCGGACAGATAATACCGATTAAAAGGCTGGGAAACCAGCAGCCCATCGATTCCTTTTTCCGTGAATAAATTGCGTAGTTTTTGAATCCGGTCAGTTATGCTCATATTGCTCCAGAATTAAGATTAAAAAAAATACGAAATAAGAAGATATTTATATTATTCATAAATCATTAATCTTAAATCAAAATTCATTAATTTTCTTTCGCCATCGGGTGGGCGGACCGGTAGACCTTTTTCGCCTGAGCCTGAGTTACGTGAGTATAAATCTGGGTTGTCTGCGGGCTTTCGTGGCCCAGCAGCTCCTGTACCACTCTTAAATCGGCATCATGGTCGAGCAGGTGAGTGGCAAACGTATGCCTCAATAAATGGGGATAGACCCGTTTGGTAAAGCCCGCCTGTTTGGCCGTTTCAGCGAGTATTTTCTGGACGCGCCGCGCCGAAATCCGTTTGCCCATTTGGTTAATAAACACGGCATTGCTGCCCCGTTCTTTTAATAATAACGGCCTGCCTCTGGATAAATAATCGGATAAGGCCTTCGCGGCGGGCAGACCCATCAAGACCATTCGTTCTTTAGAGCCTTTACCGAGGACGCGGATTTCCCGGGTTTCCATATTAATCTGGTCTAATCGGAGGCCGACCAGTTCACTAACCCGCAGACCGGAGGCATAAAGTAATTCCAGTAAAGCCCGGTTGCGCAAACCCTGCGGTTTGGAGAGGTCGGGGGTACGTAACAGCTTGATTACTTCTTCCTGTGTCAAAAAAGACGGTAA
>CAZJQF010000040.1:2848-13275 GCA_964547925.1 uncultured Dehalococcoidales bacterium | reverse complement strand
TAGCGGATTACGGGTTGAATGGGAATAATTGAATAATTCGAGATAAAATTTAGGGGTGTTTGGCCATACGCTCCCGTATAAAAAAGGGCGACCACAAGGGTCGCCCCTACCTATAAATTCGATTATTGGTGGGTTACGCTTTGCTGCACCCACCCTACTATTATGTTTTCGGTGTCGCAATCTCTTCAGGAGCTTTGCCGCGGTATTTACATTTGAGACAGGTTACGGATTTGCCGCGCTGGACCAATAAATAGCCGCAGTCAGGGCATTTTTGGGGCAGCGGTTTGAAGCTGGTGGCAAATTTGCATTTGGGGTAGCCGGAGCAGCCGTAGAAAGTCCGGCCTTTTTTGCTCCGCCGCTCGATTAAGTCGCTGCCGCAGTCGGGGCATTTCACGCCTACATCTTTCTTAATCGATTTGGTATATTTGCACTCCGGGTAGCCGGAACAAGCCATGAACTTACCGAAGCGTCCTTCTTTAATGACGACAGGCTTGCCGCAGTTCGGGCAGACTTCATCGGTCTGGACTTCGGGCATCTTGACCCGCTCGATTTTTTCTGCCTTTTCCAGTGTCTTGGCGAAAGGGGTATAAAATTCCTGTATCACATCCACCCAGTTGCGGTCTTCATTCGCGACTTCATCGAGGTCGTTTTCCATCTGGGCGGTAAATTTGATATCCACGACTTCCGGGAAGTTCTGCATCAATAAATCATTTACCAGACTCCCGAGTTCGGTCGGCTTGAAAACACCCCCGTTTTTTTCGACATAAGCGCGTTCCTGAATAGTGGAAATAATGGGAGCATAAGTACTCGGCCGGCCGATGCCATATTGCTCCAACATTTTAACCAGTGTAGCTTCAGTGAACCGGGGAGGAGGTTGGGTGAAACGCTGTTCGGGGATAATATCAATGTATTCCAGAGCCTCGTCTTTGACCAGTTTGCCGATGGCGGGATTTTTCTTCTCTTCCTCTTCGTCTTCGTCTCTGCCTTCGGTATAGAGAGTAATGAAGCCGGGGAAGTCGATGGTGGAGCTGGTCGCCCTCAATAAATAATTCTGCTTTGCAGAACCTTTTACATCGACAGTGGTATTTTCAAAAATCGCCGCGGCCATCTGGCTGGCGACCATCCGCTGCCAGATTAACTGGTAAAGGCGAAATTGCGTGGTATTCAGGTATTGTTTAATCTTTATCGGCTCGCGTTTGGTGCTGGTCGGCCGGATAGCTTCGTGAGCTTCCTGGGCAAATTTAGCGCTACGGGAAAAGCTCCGGGCATGTTCCGGTAAATATTCTTTCCCGTATTTGCCCTCGATGTATTCCCGTGTTTCCGCCACCGCCTGGTGTGAAACATTTGTCGAGTCCGTACGCATATAGGTAATCAGACCGACATTACCTTCATCCCCGATAGGTAAGCCTTCATAAAGCTGCTGGGCGATAGACATCGTTTGCTTGGCGGAATAATGCAGCTTCCGCCAGGCTTCCTGCTGCAGGGTGCTCGTAATAAAGGGAGGCGCCGGCTGGCGGGTAACCTTTTTGATATCTACTTTTAATACGTTGTATTTTGCGTTTTTCAGGTCGGCGACAATATTTTCCGATTCGTCCTGCGTATGAATCTCCAGTTTTTTGCCGTCGGCTAAACCGACCAATGACGCCCGGAATGTAGTATCTTTGGATTTGGGCTTTTTGGAAAGTTCAACTTCGGTTACCCAGTATTCCACCGGTACGAATTTTTCGATTTCCCGCTCGCGGTCAACGATTATTTTTACGGCTACGGATTGTACCCGGCCGGCGGAAAGCCCGCGGCGTACCTTTTTCCAGAGCACGGGGCTTATCATATAACCGACGATGCGGTCCAGAATCCGGCGAGCCTGCTGGGCATTGACCAGCTTCATATCGAGGTCGCGCGGATGCTGGAAAGCCTCAGCAACGGCATCTTTGGTGATTTCGTGGAAGACTACCCGTTTGAGGGGGGCCTTATCCGGCTTGATGACTTCGGCGATATGCCAGGAAATCGCTTCACCCTCGCGGTCAGGATCTGTCGCCAGATAAATAGTCGAAGCATCTTTAGCGGCTTCTTTTAGTTCTTTTATTAACTTATTTTTTTCACGCGGGATGGAATATTTCGGTTCGAATTTGTTCTCGAAATCGATGCCGAGTTTGCTCTTCGGCAGATCGCGGATATGTCCCAGCGATGCTTTCAGGTTATATTTATCACCCAAAAACCGGCCGAGCGTTCTTGCCTTTGCCGGTGATTCTACAATTACCAGATTCTTTTTCATATAGTTCCTATTCTTACACAGTGTATTCCGCTCTAGCCTCTCTGGCTAAAACATAATTCATATTACCCACGTGCCGGACCAGCCCTTTAAGCTCCATCATCGCCAGCGTGCTGCTGACAGTCGAGATAGGCATGCCGCTGTTGCGGCAGACCTCATCGATATGGGACGGCTCACTCGACAATTGTTTCAGAAGGGCGGCTTCCGTATCGGTAGCCGGCAACACTTCTTTCATTTCTATCTGGCGGGCGACCGTTACGAGATTCAACTCTTCCAGTATATCGGAATAACTGCGGACGAGTTTAGCCCCCTGCTGGATGAGCCAGTTGGTCCCGTCACTGGCCGCAGACAAAATACTGCCCGGTATGGCAAAGACGTCACGGTTTTGCTCCAGAGCGTCATTTGCGGTGATGATGGCACCGCTGGTGGAACCGGCTTCTACAACCAGTACCCCCAGACTCAAGCCGCTTAAAATGCGGTTGCGTCTCGGGAAATTTTCTGCTTTCGGTTTGGCTCCCAGCGGATATTCGCTGATTAAAGCGCCGTTCTCGATTATCTGCCGGGCCAGCTCGATATTTTCCGGCGGATAGACGGTGTCCAGACCGCAGGCAGCCACGGCGATGGTTCTGCCTCCGGCATTTATCGCCGCCCGGTGGGCAAACGAATCGATACCTCTCGCCAGACCGCTGACGATAGTGACTTTATTATTCGCGAGGTCGGCAACAATTTCTTCCGTTACCTGCCTCCCGTAAGGGGTAGGCTTACGCGTACCCACTACAGCCACGTTCCACTCATCCGGCACTAAAGAACCGCGTACGTAAATTATAGGCGGATAATCATAAATTTCTTTAAGCCGGGCGGGATAACCGTCATCGTGATAGGTGAATACCCGGACGTTATTGCCTGCCAGCTTTTCCATCTCGTAATCGAGCGAAATATTCGGCCGGCCGGTAATAATCGCCTGGGCGGTCTTACTGTCGAGTCCGGCTTTTTTTAATTCGCCGATACCGGCCTGCCAGGCATTCTCCAGACTGCCGAAATGGTTTTCGAGCTGGGCGAAGCGTACCCGCCCAATCCCCGAAATAATATTAAAGCCTACCCAGTATTTGATATCCGTGCTGTCCATACAAAAAATAATGATAGCACAGGGTTAAAAGAAAAGACAATGAAGAGGCAATCGTGAAGTGGTTATAGCAGGCTCAGTCACCTCGATTTGTCAGAGGTATTAAATGACCTTTCGTAACTGCCGGTGGTAACGTGCTTGCCCCAGACGGGATGTCTCCGGGCGGCAAGATGAATTATCCTTTCGCCGAACTCACCGTAATTGTAACCGGCATATTCGGCTGCAGCAATAGTGCTGGTATCGGGGCTAATATCGGCATTAGGATTAACATCCAGTACGTAAAAAACGCCGTCTTTCATGCGCATATCGATGCGGGCGTAATCCCGGCATCCTGTGACTGTGAAAGTGGTTTTGCAGATATCCTCAATACTTATCAGTTCATCGTCATTGAGCGGAGCCGGGAGGATGGTCTTTATATTCTCATAATTTTTAGACCCGGGGACGAATTTAGCCTCATAGGAGCATATCCGGTCGTGCTCGTCCGTTAACAGCGAAAATTCCATCTCGGCCGGCGGAAGTATTTCAACACTGCTGCCCCAGAGAGAAACATGAAGTTCGCGCCCGTCGATAAAATCCTCAACCAGTACCGGCTGACGGTATTTTTCGAGTATATAGCGGACTCTTTCCATAAGTTCGGTTTCATTGTTGACTACCGAATTGCGGTCGATTCCTTCGCTGCAGTGTTCTCTGGCCGGCTTGACGATGGCCGGGAAGCTATTCCATCTTATGTTAGCCGGTACCCGGTTATACATCCGCCATTTCGGAGTGGTAATGCTCGAATGGTCGAGGAGTTGTTTGATACGGTACTTATCCTGGGCTAATGCTAACGCTGCCGAGCCCGCTCCGGTGAAAATGAACCCGCGCTTTTCCAGATATTTGGCGACCAGCCATTCGCTGTGGGCCACGCCGGGGAGACTTTCACACCAGTTGAAGACAATATGCTCCAGGGGGTCATATTGCGCCAGCGCAGAATCGATATCGTCACCGGTAACCGGAACTAACGTGGTAGGGTAGCCTAACGAACTGATTGCTTTTTCGAATTGTGAAGTAAGACCAAGAGCCTCTGCCTGTTCTTCTCTGGTCCAGTTCGGGTCTAAATTAAACAGTAAGAGGACCGCTAAATCGGATGGTTTTTTATTTATCGGCACTTGAGGTTTCCCACGATTTGTTCTCCTTCAAGGTCGACTGGAGCATAATGATGCTCCACCCGTTTATATATTTTTTAAGCTGTCTGCGGGCGATTCCCGCCAATTAATTTAATTATATAACCTGAGTGAAAATCATACAATACTTTTAAGAAAAATTATAAATATTTTTTCAAAATAATTTTCAGTTTGTTAAATCAAAATAATTATATGGTACGATACTGTTGACAAAGTATAACGAGAGTCCTAGAATACTTCACAAACATCGTTATTAAGCGGTTTTTTAAAATATTTAGCAAATCTGCGGCCAATTCTGATACAATAATAGACGGTTTTTGTTGTGCTTCACGGCAGAAAAATAAATACAAAGGAAGAAGTAAAATGGAATACAGTGTATTAAGTCCCCGCGGTGAAACCGACCCCATTAAAACAATCGGGCTGAATCCCCGGCTGAAAACCCTCAAAGGTAAAACTATCGGTTTGTACACCACTTTTAAAGGCCACTGGGTCACGATTCTGGATGAAATCGGCAAGCAGTTAAAGGTAAAATATCCCGATATCAAGTTTACTTCTTTCCGTTATCCCAAAGACCTGAATGCCCATAATCAAATTGCGGAACTGGCGAAAGACCCCGAATATCTTCCCAAATTCAAGAAATGGATCAGCGGCGTCGATGCCGTCATCGTCGCTAATGCCGATGCCGGCTCCTGTACGTTATATCTTGCTTATAATGCCGCGTTACCGGAACTGCTCGGTAAACCCACGGTTTTAACGGTGAAAAACGAGTTTATCGGACTGGCAAAAAGCTCAGCAGGACTGAGAGGCGTGCCGGGAATAAGAATAGTCGAATTTAACATCGGCGACCTTTCCAGTGAACCGAGCATGGATGAGTTTATCAATGTCATTATTCCGAAGACCGTCACCGAGACACTGGATAAAATTATCGAAGGTTTGACTAAACCCCTCACTGAGGAAGAAAAAAATCCGAAAGCAAAAGCGGAAAAATATCCCCGGATAGTCTGCAAAGGCAGCCTGGAAGAAGTAAACGAATTCTACTATAAGAAGGGCTGGGCATACGGTATGCCCGTTATTCCGCCCACGGAAGAAGCCGTGAAGGAAATGTGCAGCGGAACGGATTTACCGCGTGATTATCTCGTGGCTAAAATCCCCCCGATGTACGGCAAAGCCACCGTTGAAAAAATCGCTGTTAATGCGGTAATGGCGGGCTGTCTGCCGGTCCATATGCCGGTCTTGATTGCGGCAGTTCAGACGATGGTCGACCCCAGAATGTGGATTGAGGCTTATACGTCCAGTGTGGCGTCCTGGGAACCGCTGCTTATCGTTAACGGCCCTATCCGTGACGATATTAAAATACATTACGGCAATTCTTATATGAGCCCTTACAACCGGGCGAATACGGCTATCGGCCATGCTCTCGGTCTGATTATTATGAACATCAACGGTATCCGCCTCGGTATCGAAGACCAGGGCATTTACGGCCACGAAGGCCATTTCGGCGTCTGTATTGCGGAAAATGAAGATGCCAGTCCCTGGGAACCTCTGCATGTGTATTACGGCCTGAAGAAAACCGATAGTGCCGTTTCATTGTTCTTCCCAAATACCCGTAACTTCTCCAACTCCGTTGGTACTTCGGCGTCCGACCCCGGTTCTATCTTGAAAGGTATCTGCGAGAACGTACCGTTAATGGGCTTCGATTCCGGTTGTGCCATCATTATGTGTCCGGGTTCAGCGAGAATGCTGGCCAACAACGGCTATTCAAGGAAAGATGTCGTCGATTATATCGTCGAATATGCCCGCCGTCCGGCGACTGAGCTTAATATGCGGTGGATGTACTGGAATAATCATATCCCGCCGGAAGTCCCGTTACCGGCCGACCCCACCCGCTCGGTCCGTAAGTTCTTCTCCGGGATGCATATGCCGATTATCGTGACGGGGCATTATTACGCCGGCGGCATCGTATTATACGGCGGCGGCGGCGACCACGGCGGCCCCATCACCAAGAAGATAGACCTGCCCAAGAACTGGGCCAAACTCGTGAAAAAATACCAGGATAAAGTGTAAAAACCCAAAAACGTAAGGGAAATTTTAAAGAGGCCGGATTTATATCCGGCCTCTAGTGTTTATCAAGGGCTATCTCTCTAGACGATTACTCATATTGACAATAGTTCTTTATTATTAGATAATGTCCCGACAGTATCTTAATGGAGTAAAACATGTCCATTTCTGAGAAGGATATCAAATTATTATGGGGTAGGGCAGCTCAAATGTGTTCATTCCCTGAATGCAAAATAAAATTAACTGAAGATAAAAAATTAGCCTCTGAGAGTTTTCCTCTAGGAGAACAAGCTCACATAGTTGGCGAAACTGAAAATGCCCCAAGAGGGATAAGCAATCTAACACGGGAAGAAAGAGATAGTTATTATAACCTCATTTTACTTTGTCCGAACCATCATACATTAATTGATAAAAATCCGAATGATTATACAGTTGAAAAGTTACATCTTTTCAAAGATCAACATGAGTATTGGATAGAACATACCCTTTCAAAAGCAAAAGACTCACTATCTACTGCACAATCCGTAATTTATGCAGATTTAATAGATACTACTGTCGAAGCCTGCCAACTTGGTAGTTGGGATAAATGGGCAAGTCGTGCTTTATCAACGTCCATGAATTGGGATGAAGGTGCTCACGAAAGATTGTTTGAATTCCTTAATAAGATATTAGGTGCGGTATGGCCAAATACTCTTCCTGAATTAGAATGTTCATTAAAAAGACTAACCTATTATATCTACAACGGAATTCAGAGCTTTGCTGAGCATTGTGAAACTAGTAAAACAAATGAGAAGGTACTCGTAGAAGAAAGGTTCTATAAATCGAGAGGGTGGATAGAAGATGATGATGAATATCACCACCTAGTAAAGGAATATGAGATTTGGGTTAATACTTGCCGTGATAACATTATCAATGCAACAAAGGCTGCAAATTGGTTCGCTGAGGTTGTGCGTAGAGATATAAATCCTTTGTTTTTCGCTACTAAAGGGAAGTTTTTTGTAATAATGGGGCCTTTTGACGCCTTAGCATTTAGAAGTTATTTTTTTGAATTTACTAAGAAAGAAAAAACAAAAATGTTACAACTTCATAATAAAGGTTGGAGCATAGCAAAAAAATTTGGACGTGATGAGTGAAAAAGGTTCTATCAGATATTACGCTAAGCCGGGTGAGGCTAAATTAATACGTATCGATTATCACGGTTCCCGTGAAATACCCACCGGGACTTGTGAGGCTATCCTTAAAGCGGCCGGTTTAAAGCGTAAGGGGAAATAACATGATTGATTTAAAATATTCCTTAGTTATCGAGGCGACGGAAGACCCGACTTTCTTTACTTTCTATTCTCCGGAATTAGAAGGTTTCACCGGTGTCGGACATTCTGTGGAAGATTGTTTGTATCAGGCAAAATGGGGCATCGAAGAATTTGTGGCAGTCCTGAAAGAACGTAGTATTGCTGTGCCTCGGGTTAAATCTAATCCGACGGTAACCATCCGGAATTCTAAAAAGATGGCTTCAATAGCTTAAATTTAATTAATTGCGAAAATTTAAAAGAGGCCGGATAGAAATCTGGCCCCTTTTAGTTTACCTTAAAGAAAGAATTTTATAGAAAAGTTTTTCCGCACCAGACCATAAGTCAAAATCGCGTGCAGACCAATCTAACCGTTCATCTCCAAAGGAAATATCAGCACCTTGATAAAGATCAAATAGACGTTCGTTATTCCAACCTTTTAATAAATATTCCCTGCTCTCCGTACTGTTTGGATTCGTAATTAATAATAGACCATCAGAAGTCTCAGTCAGAGAAAATTTATCATGGTCGTAAGATACCTCACCATTTTTAAGTTCTACCCAATACCTTTCTGAAAATTCATAATATGGCTTTGTTTCCTCTCTAATTGTTAAGACTGCCATTCTTTCCGGCAATGAATCTTTATATTTAACGGTTGCTGCTACTTGTTTCGGTTCATTGCCGAAAGCTAAATCGTCATACGTAATCTTATTGGGATATTCGAAAAATGTTACTGTGTAATTATAAATTTCTTCCCAAACATTTTGGTGAGTATTTATATATGAAGGGTGTATGGTAATTTCTAATAAAATAGTTATAAACAGTGTAATTACTACAATTACGATACCCCGTTTTCTATTTTTGGTATTTCGTAGAATTATGAATACCGCAAACCCCATTCCTATTGGAACACAAGTCAATAAGAAAAAAACAAGAAAGCCCCCTCCAAAATCTACGTCGGGAAAAAGATTACAAATGGTAAATTCCGCTAGACCTATAATGATGCCACAAAGTATAGCTATAAGTATAGAAATTCTTCTTTGCATATAACTTATTATACAAATAAGACCAATATTGTCAAATAGAAAAGAATATAAATTAACAATTTAGATGAGTCAATTGTTTTTCGAAACAAAAAAGGGCAACCACAAGAGTTGCCCCTACGGAACGGATTCTTCGCTTTGCTCAGAATGACAGTTTTTACCTTTTATTATTTATATTTCTGATATTTAAGTTTTAATATTTAATCTAACTTAAAATGTCCGTTTTACCCTCGGCAATCAGCTTTCGCAACTCAAGGCACATGGCGGCGGAGTCGATTTTCATCGGGCAGCGGACTTTGCACCGGCCGCAGGTCAGGCAGGTATAGGCGATGGCGGCGGATTTTTCGATATTCCGGCTGACGGCCGACCATACGGCCCCGTTGCCGGTGAACCGTTTATTGCCGAACGTTCCGGCGGTTACGGCAAACACGGGGCATTCGTATAAACACCCGCCGCAGCCGAGGCATAACAGAGCCTGCCTTAGAATCGGGTGTTTGGCTAATTCCGTCCGGCGGTTATCCAGGAAAATAACGTGAAATTCTTTCGGCCCGTGGGCACCGTAGGTAATCGTCTTTTCAATATCGCCGGTCTTGCTCGGGCCGGAAGTCAGGCTCACATAAGTCGGCACGGTGTAGTTGGCGTAACGCCATGCGACTTCGGAAACCTTATAAGCGTCCATCAGGGTCGGCACCAGCTTATCCATACCGACGATGGCGATGTGGATGGGGGGCAGGGTGGTGGCGAGGCGGATATTGCCCTCATTTTCGATGAGAAACAGTGTGCCCGTTTCGGCAGCAACGACATTGCCGCCGCTCATCCCGACATCGGCGTTGATGAATTTGTCACGCAATAATTCACGGGCGGTAGCGACCATTTTTTCAATATCCGTGGGCGGGAGTTCTTTGCCGGTTAATTCGCTGAGCAGCTTGGCGACATCTTCTTTCGGTACGTGAATGGCCGGAGATAAAACATGCATCGGCTTGGAATGCAGTTTCTGTACAATGAACTCGCCTAAATCGGTCTCATAAACCTCATTGCCCATCGCCTCGAGGTGTTCCTGAAGGTCGATTTCGTGGGCGGTCATACTCTTGCCCTTAACGATAAGCTTATTTTTACCGACGATTCCCTGCACGATTTTAACGGCGTCTTCGCCGGTCTTCGCAATATAGGCTTTGCCTTTATTCGATTCGATGGCTTCACAGGCGATTTTCGCGAGGTTTTCCATGTCGTCCAGTGCTTTGGATTTAATTTCCCGGACTTCCTCCGCCAATTTGATGGTGTGGGGGAATTTCTTCATCGCGTTATCGACATTATTCCGGTAGCTGGTAATGGCCCGGGTAAGAGCCAGCGAAATCCGCTCGTTATGGGCGGCATCCATCAATTCTTTTTTATAATCTTTCGTATCGGACATGATTACGCTCCCATCGCTTTCGCCAGGATTTGTGACAAATCGAGTACTTCAATATTAGTCTTATTTTCTTTTAG
>CAZJQF010000040.1:0-2748 GCA_964547925.1 uncultured Dehalococcoidales bacterium | reverse complement strand
TTGCTCTTTCGCCGAACTGTTTTTGCAGGCCGGCAAAATACATCGAGCCGCCGCAGCAGGGCTCGGTTTCCGCCAGATAGCCGAATTTGATGCCCAGCGAGGTCAGGACTTTCACGGCCGCCAGCAGGGGCTCAGCATCATTCGCCCCGCGGCTGAACAGCTTATTGTAGATACCGGCAGCATCGATACCCAGTTTTTTTGTCAGACCGGCCATGCCCATGGCCCAATCCGTGCTGACCGCCCCGCTGCCGTCCATTTTCCGCAGCAATGACATCAGGGATTCGAGGTCGTGGTTAAATTGATAACCGCAACCGGCGAAAAATATTGTGTCTGCCTCTTTAGGCAGGTTTAAATTTTTAGCCCAGGCGGCACCTTTTTCTTTACCGGTGCCCAGAATATTATCTTTGGTGGTAATATTATCCGCCAGATAAGTTAAGCCGGGCGGTATGAGGGACTCGTTTGCCATAATTTTATCTCCGTCTATAATTTCTCCCAACCAAACTTAATTTTACTTTATTTTTATCCTGATAGGAAATCTTGATATGCGGTTGCAAGTCCCTTTTACGTTTATATATGATAATTTTGGTAATGAGTATTTTCCGGAATACGGTGAGGGAACAAAATGAGGGAAATCAAAGCCGGTGAAATTGCAGAATCGGTAGCAACGTTATGCCGGGAGGCGAATTGCATTCTTGGCGACGATGTTATCTCGGCTTTAAAACAGGCTTTAGAAGTTGAAGAATCGGCCGTCGGACGGGAGATAATTTCCCAGTTGTTGGAAAATGCCGCTCTGGCGAAAAAGGACAGGGTACCGCTTTGTCAGGACTGCGGTACGGCAGTTATTTTCTTAGAAATCGGGCAGGATGTGCACATCTGCGGGGGGAAGTTAGCGGAAGCTATCGAAGAGGGCGTCCGTAAGGGCTATCAAGACGGATATTTGCGAAAATCGATGGTCACGCAGCCTTTTTCCGCCCGGCTAAATACGAAAGACAATACCCCGCCTGTCGTCCATACGGAAATCGTACCCGGCGATAATCTGAAAATCACTGTCATGACCAAGGGCTGCGGGGCGGAGAATATGAGCCGTCTGGTGATGCTGAATCCCGGGGTAGGGATTTCGGGAATCGTCGAGGCCGTATTAAAAACGGTTGGCGATGCGGGCGGCAATGCCTGTCCGCCGATGGTGGTAGGACTGGGCATCGGAGCCAACGCCGAAAAAGCGATGCTGCTGGCGAAAAAATCACTGCTGCGGCCGGTCTATGAATTGAGTGCCGACCCTGAAATAGCCGATCTGGAATTGGAAGTGCTGGGCCGGGTCAATGATCTGGGCATCGGCCCGATGGGTTACGGCGGCCGCATTACCGCACTGGCGGTACACGCCGAAGTCGCACCCACTCATATCGGCGGTTTACCTCTGGCGATTAATTTACAATGCCATTCTTCACGACATAAAGAAAAAGTTTTATAATAGTTACTGCTGTGGTTCGATAACCTGATTTTAAACAGCGGGGGATTATTATAGATACTCTCAAGATTACCTCCCCAATCGATGCGAAAACCCTTAAAAGACTGACGGTCGGTACCTCTGTTTTGATTTCCGGTATCATTTACGTAGCCCGTGATGCAGCCCACCGCCGTATTGTCGAAGCTCTGGAAAAAGGCGAAACACTGCCTTTCGATATCAAAGGCCAGACGATTTATTATATGGGTCCGGCACCGGCCAAACCGGGGCAGATTATCGGGTCGGCCGGCCCTACTACCAGCGTCCGGATGGATGTTTTTACCCCGCGTTTGCTGGAAGCCGGACTCCGGGCGATGATTGGCAAAGGCGGTCGCTCGCCGGCGGTCAGGGAAGCCATTAAAAAATATAAGGCGGTTTATTTCGTAACTACCGGCGGAGCCAGTGCCCTGCTGGCTAAATCGGTCAAGAAAGCAGAACCGGTAGCTTATGAGGATTTGGGGGCGGAAGCAATCATCAGGTTGACTGTCGAGAGTTTTCCCGCTATTGTCGCTAATGATGCCGCCGGTGCCGACCTTTTCGAGCAGGGCAGGGCACAATATCAAAGAACGAGAGGATAAAAATGGGCTGCGTATTTTGTAAAATAGCCGCGGGCGAAATCCCGAGCAAGTTTCTCTATCAAGATAAAGAGGTCGTGGCCTTTGCCGACCTGCATCCCCAGGCACCGGTGCACGTCCTGGTTATCCCGAGAAAACATATCCAATCGATGAATCACCTCTCCGATACCGAAATGCCGCTGTTTAATCATATGGTCAAAGTCGCCCAGCAGGTCGCCAAAGACAAAGGCATTTATGAAAGAGGCTACAAGCTGGTTATCAACACGGGCAAAGAGGGTGGCCAGGTTATCCAGCACCTCCATTTACATATTTTAGGCGGGCGTAATTTAGACGGATAATGTCGATTAGAGAAATCGGGTGCTGCGGGGCTTACTGCAAGACCTGTATGGCATCTAAAACGGGCGGTCCTTGCCGCGGCTGCAAACTGGGTTACGATACTGGAGAAAGGGACATTCAAAAATCCCGGTGTCAGTATAAAAACTGCTGCTTCAGAGACCGAAAGCTGGAGACCTGTGCCGATTGTGTCGATTATTCGACCTGTGAATTGATTCACGGTTTTTACGCTAAAAACGGCTATAAGTATCAAAAATATCACCAATCTGTTGAATTCATTAGAGCTAAAGGTTATCCTGTGTTTCTCAAACTGGCCGATAAGTGGAAAGGGCCGTACGG
>CAZJQF010000039.1:9078-16463 GCA_964547925.1 uncultured Dehalococcoidales bacterium | reverse complement strand
ATGCGAAATTTGGTTACCGTAATCGCTATTATAATCACTTTCGTTGTTTATGGCTACAATTTGATTATTTGGAAAGCTTTATCCAATCGCAGATAATAGACCCGATGAATTATGGAAGAGGGTTTCAGGCCGGTTATTCAGAGCCGAAGTGTTCGCACACATTAGCCGTTCTATCATTGTTTACGGTTCCCTTTTCCTGTAGTATGTATTCAGTACGTTTGTTGGATGAGGTAGGGGAAGATAGATGTTACCGGGTCTCGGGCCGAAGCTGCCGGAACGCATTTCCAGACTCGATGAACTCGCGAATAACCTCTGGTGGAGCTGGCATTATCACGCACGCGATTTATTCCGGGCTCTGGACTACTCGCTGTGGCGAGTCAGCGGCCATAATCCGGTTAAACAGCTTTTAGAAATCAATCCGGATAAGTTACGGGAAGCGGCCAACGACCCTGATATTTTAACTCTTTACGACTCGGTCATGACCCGTTTCGATTCCGACTTAACCTCTAACGAGAGATGGTTTCCCAAAAACCACCCCGGTTTACTTACCGAACAGGTCGCTTATTTTTCCGCGGAATTTGCGATTCACAGCTCATTGCCCATTTATGCCGGCGGTCTGGGGGTACTGGCGGGCGACTTATGCAAAGAAGCCTCCGACCTCGGTTTGCCGCTGGTAGCTATCGGTTTTATGTATCCGCAGGGCTATTTCCAACAGCGGATTTCTCCCGAGGGGTGGCAGGAGGAAAACTACCGGCAACTCGATTTCGATGAAGCCCCGATACGCCCCTGTCCCTGGCCGGATGCCTGCGCGACAACCGTACAACTCCAGATAAACAATAAAATGATTAATGTTTGTGCCTGGCTGGTGAAAGTAGGCCAGGTTAATATGTATTTACTGGATACTAATTGTGAAGGCAACTCACTCGAGGACCGGCAGCTTACAGCGCGGTTATACACCGCCGACCGTGAACAAAGAATCCAGCAGGAATTTATCCTCGGTATCGGCGGTGTTAGGATTCTCCGGGCTTTAGGCCTTAATCCTACTATCTGGCATGCGAATGAAGGCCATACCTCCTTTATGATGCTCGAACGTTTGCGGGAAGAGATTGCGAGCGGACAGGATTTCAATCAGGCAACTGAGAAAATACGGAATACGACGGTATTTACCACTCATACACCCGTTCCTGCGGGGCACGATGTATTCCCCGCGGATCTCGTCGAAAAATACATGCGCCAATACCGGGAATCGCTCGGTTTGAGTTTACCGGATTTTATGCGTCTGGGACAGGTCCACCCGGACGAACCGTATTTTAATATGACGGCATTAGGGCTCAAGATGGCGGAGCACCGGAACGCGGTAAGCCGTTTACACGGGGAAGTGTCCCGCAAGATGTGGAATGTTTTATGGCCGCAGCTTGAAGAGGGGAAAGTCCCTATTACTCATATAACTAACGGCGTTCATATACCCACCTGGATAGCTCCGGAATTGGCTGAAGTCTGCCGTAAATTTATTTCTCCCGAGTTAATCGACAGGCACGATGAAGCCGAACTCTGTGAAAAAGTGTTCGATATCCCGGATGAAGAATTCTGGCACGTACGGCAGACGTTAAGGCGGAAGCTGATTCAATATATCCTTGAAGCAGCGCAACGGCGATGGGCGGAAGGTAATGCCACCGCCCAACAAATTTTAGCGATGGGTTCGCTGCTGGACGCGGATACGTTAACCATCGCTTTTGTGCGCCGGTTTGCGGAGTATAAACGCCCGGCTCTGATATTTTCCGATATCGAACGGCTGAAGAGGATTGTAAATAACCGGCAGCAACCGGTCCAGATTATCTTTGCCGGTAAATCTCATCCGGCTGATTTTGCTTCAAAGGTATTATTACACCGGGTTTATTCGCTGGCCTCCGACCGGGAATTTCAGGGCAGAATCGCCTTTATCGAAGACTATGATATGCACATTGCCCGTTTCCTGACGCAGGGTGTCGATGTCTGGCTGAACAATCCCCGCCGTTTACAGGAAGCCTGCGGCACGAGCGGTATGAAGGCCTCGATAAACGGGGTACCCCATTTCAGCATCCGCGACGGCTGGTGGGAAGAGTGCTATAACGGTAAAAATGGCTGGTCGATTAACGGGGGGCCGGAGATGGCCGATAAAGAGCAGGATACCACCGATGCCGAAGCGATTTATCAGGCGCTGGAAACACAGATAGTGCCTTTATTTTATAAGCGCGACCGGGATGGGATTCCTCATGAATGGATACAGGTGGAAAAAGAAGCATTCCGCACCGTCGTGCAGCAATTCAGTGCCCGGCGGATGTTAAAAGAATACACGGAAAAAATGTATATCCCGGCCGTACAATACCTGAAGGTGCAAACGAAATAAGCTGGCAACGTACTAAATACCAAGATACAAGATACAAATCCCTCTGAACCTCCCTTTAAAAAAGGGGAGATAACGTTCCCAAATCACATAATACAAAATACTCATTACTTATCCGGTGGGTTATGCTTCGCTCCAACCTTCCCAGAGCTATAAACTTGCGAGGAATTTCTTAAAGAGGACGGGCTTTTCGGAGAGCCAGTTTATATACCGCTTCATATCTGGGGATGGCGGCGTTCCAGGTAAAATCGGCTTTCATGTCCCGAATCACCAACTGCCGCCATTTTTCTTTTACGGCATAACCGGCTAAGGCACGGCGTACCACGCTTGATAAATCATCGGCATCATAACCTTCGAAGTTAAAACCGCGGCCGGTTGAAAGGTCGGGAGACAGGTCGGGGGTAGTTTCGACCATACCGCCCGTATGCCGGACGACCGGCACGGCCCCGTAACGCATGGCTATCATCGGTACCAGCCCGCAGGGCTCGAAGCGGGACGGCATAAGAAAGATATCGCTGCCGGCGTAAATACGCTGGATGAGCGTGAAATCAAGGACGAAACAAAGTCTGACTTTTTCCGGATAAAAACGGGCTAATCTTTCAAAAAGCTCGAGGTATTTCAGTTCCCCGAGACCCTGGAGAATAAACTGAAATTCGGTATCCGGTAGTAATTTCTCCATGGCTTCCGCGGTAATTTCCGGTCCTTTCTGGTCCACCAACCTGCCGGCCATTCCTATCAGAGGAATATGCTCATTTTCGGGCAGTCCGACCTGTTTTTGCAAGGCGAGTTTATTTTTTATCTTCCCTTCGGGGTGTTCCGCATCATAGCCGGCCACAATCTGCGGGTCTGTCGCCGGATTAAACTCTTCATAATCGATGCCATTGAGGATTCCTAAAAGGTCGGCTTTCCGGCTGAGTAATAAATTTTCGAGTCCGCAGCCGAATTCTGTAGTCAGGATTTCGGAGGCGTAGGTTTCACTCACCGTGGTTACCACATCGGTATGAAATATGCCGATAGACATCATATTAAACGTCTGAAAGCGGAACGGACTGTCCGGAGGAATCAAGTAATTTTCCAGGCCGGCCATACCGACAAACGACTCGTGGAACGACCCCTGGTAGGCGAGATTATGAATTGTAAATACCGAGCCGGTACCTGCATATAACGGGTCGTTTTTATAATCGGCTTTTAGTATGGAGGCACATATCGCCGTATGCCAATCATGGGAATGGATGACGTCCGGTTTCCAGTTCAAACGGCGGGGGATTTCAAAGGCTGCCTTGCAGAAGCAGAGAAACCTTTCCGCGTCATCGTATTCACCGTAGATTGAAGCCCGGTCGAAGTACCGGGCATTGCCGACTAAATATACCGGTGTGCCATCGATAAGTCTGGTTTCAACTATTTCGACCGGTTCCTGCCGCCCCATAAAGTTGAGGGAAAAACTATCCCGGCTTATTACGGAGTAATTATTATTGATGGTGCGGTATTTCGGTAATATGATGCGGGCGTCGTGGCCGACTTTGCGCAAAGCCTTCGGCAGCGACCCGATGACGTCTCCCAATCCGCCGACTTTCGCGAACGGACTGGCTTCCGCGGCAATAAATAATATATTCAGCGGCTTCATTTCTGCTGCTCCCGGTTGGTGAAATTGCGGTAATCGATATCGGGGAAAATATTGTCCAGTTCAGACAAATCGTGGTAAAGGTTACGGGCGGCCGCGTTTATTTTCCCGTTTAAGGCCATATCAGCCAGCATTTCAAACCGCTGGACGTGCTCCTGAAATCTCTTGATGGCGTATTCTTTAGCCTGGCCGGTAGTAATTAAAAACGGCCAGTCCGATGATTCGAGCAGCAATAATTCGCGTGCCGTCTGGTTCAGGTGCCGCGCGGTATCACCTTTGGCATCAGGATATTTTGCGGCGAGCTGCTCCATTTTAATTTCGGCGTTATGAATCAAAGGCCACATCCATGCGGTATCGGTATTCAGCCAGGTGAAATGGCTGCCGGCCTGTCCCCACGAGCCTTCTTTCAGGGCGAGGACATCTTCAGGCGGGTGTTTTTCAACATAGTCACCGGCAGTGGTGAGTTCGACGGTGTCGCTTACGGCGAGGGTCTTTAAAACCTCTTTTAGCCAGGTAATGCCCTCGAACCACCAGTGTCCGAAAAGCTCCGTGTCGTAAGCGGCGGCGATAATACCGAACTTACGGTTTTGGTTGTAAAAATCGTTTATCATTTCGGTTACCAGAGATACATAATGACCGGCGTGCTGCCGGATTTTTCCTGCCGCCCAATCCGGGTGGTAATAGTCTTTATCGCCCAGATTGCGGTTGGCGTTGGTTACCCGCCAGTACTGGAGGCCTGACACACCGTCTTTCTTATGGAATTCTCGGTAATCGAAGTCACCGGGGTAACCCCATCCGGCCGACCATACCTGCATACCGGTCCGGTTATTCCGGCCGATGACCGCAACCTCTGCCGCCGGTTCCGTAGATTTCACCCAGTAAGGCAGGAAAGTCGTCTTCAGTGTCGGTTCTTCAGTTTGATTTTGCGGAAGGGCATAACGGCGGGGAATATCGCCATACGGGCCGATAATCGACCCGGTGGCTTTACCGACCGGCTCACCACCCTCGATAGTATGGGTCTCCGCAAAGAACAGGTTTATACCGAGACCGGCGAGAAAACATTCGAGTCCGGGTTTCAGATAAGACCGGCTGCCCTCGCCGGCGTATATAGCCGGGCGGTAGCCGCATTCCGGCAGCCAGATGCTCCTCGGCGGCCGGCCGAAATGCCGCCGGTAAGCTGCCGCACCGGTCTTAAGCTGTCCGTAAACCGAAGAATCACGTCCCAATAACGGGAGATACGCATGCGTGGCGGCACTGGTTAAGATTTCCAGATTGCCCTCATCCTGCAGCTTTTTCAAGGGGGCGATGATACGCCCGCCGAAACGGTTTTCAAAACTTTTCAGCAGATACCGGTAATGTTCCAGATAAAATTTAGCCAGATAAGCGAGGTGCCCTTGCGATTCTTTTTCAAAGCGGCTAATGTCTGCGGTCGCCCGCTTTATTTTGTCTTCGATATAGACACGGAAATGTGCCAGAATTAATTCATCATCGAGCTGCTCGACAAGAACAGGAGTCATGCCGAGGGTCAGTTTGAAAGGACAGCTTTCATCTTTTAAATCATAAAGTGCGTTTAAGAGCGGCAGATAGGTTTCTAAAATGCCTTCGTGCAGCCATTCTTCACCGTGAGGCCACCGGCCGGCTTTCCGGGAATACGGCAGGTGGCTATGAAGCACAAATGTGAATGCACCTTTTTTCAATGGTAAGACTCCTTTAAGACCATAATACGGTATTAGGTAACGTAAGACAATCAATCTACAAATTCGAGATGACGGTACGGTGCAGGGATTTATATTTTTAGTTATACTTGAGTGCAGGAGTTTATTGTGGTTCGTAAAAGCGGTATTTTGCTGCACATCACTTCGTTACCGGGGCCTTACGGCATCGGCGATTTGGGAGCCGATGCTTACCGTTTTGCCGATTTTCTGAGAGAGACCGGCCAGCACCTCTGGCAGATATTACCGTTGGGGCCGACCGGTTACGGTAATTCACCTTACCAGAGCCTGTCCGTTTTCGCCGGTAATCCGCTATTTATCAGCCTCGAAAAGCTTAAAGAAGAGGGCTTACTGGAAGAAGCGGAAATAAAGAATATCCCGGATTTTTTCCCAAGTAAAATAAATTACGAAGCGGTTTCAAGTTTTAAATCGGACTTATTCGCCAAAGCGTTTCAAAGATTTGAAAATAACACACCGTCGGAGAAGAGCAAATTCGAGGAATTTTACTTAAATAACGCAGACTGGCTCGATGATTATGCTTTATTTATGGCATTAAAACAGGAATATAACTCTAAAGCCTGGCATGAGTGGCCTTTGGAAATACGAAAGCGAAAACCCGAGGCTATACTACAATTCCGCCGGGAACTGGGCGGGGAAATCCGTTTCCAGCAATTTTTACAATACCAGTTTTTCAAACAGTGGGCAGCAATAAAAAAATACTGCAACGATAATGAAATCAAAATAATCGGGGATTTGCCCATTTTTGTGGCGATGGATAGTGCGGAGGTATGGTCGCACCCTGAATATTTCGAGCTGGACGCCAATTATCAGCCTTCCGTTGTTGCCGGCGTGCCGCCGGATTATTTCAGCACGACCGGCCAGTTGTGGGGCAATCCGCTGTACCGCTGGGATGAACTTAAGAAAAATAATTACCGCTGGTGGGTGGAGCGTGTTTGCAGTATGCTGAAGACGGTTGATTTAATCCGTCTCGACCACTTCCGCGGCTTTGAAAAATATTTTGCCATTCCGGCAGGGGAAAAGACGGCGGAAAACGGTGAATGGCAGCCCGGGCCGAGTATAGAGTTTTTCGAGATATTAAAAAGTGAACTCGGGGCTTTGCCGTTTATTGCGGAAGATTTGGGGATTATCACTCCCGAAGTGGAAGCTCTGCGTGATAAACTGGGCTTGCCGGGGATGCGGGTGCTGCAATTCGCTTTCGACGGCGACCCGAAAACGAATATCCATTTGCCTCATCTGCACATTCCGAATTGTGTCGTTTATACCGGTACGCACGATAATACCACTACCCAGGGATGGTTTCACGGTGAGGATGTCAGCGAAACGACGCAGACTGCCGCTGAAAGGAAGCGGGAAACCGAACGGGCATTAGAATATACCGGTTCGGACGGACGTGCAATACACCGGGACTTTATCCGCCTGGCGATGATGTCCGTAGCCGATACGGCAATTATACCCCTGCAGGATATACTGGGTCTGGGCAATGAAGCCCGGATGAATACGCCTGCCGTAAATAAGAGCAACTGGACATGGCGTTTTGAAGCCGGTATGCTGACCGGCGAAATTAAAGCCAGGCTAAAAGAAATTACCTTTATCAGTGGAAGGTAGTCTATTCATCCCCATCTAACGGTCTCAGTGTCAGCAGCTTTTT
>CAZJQF010000039.1:0-8978 GCA_964547925.1 uncultured Dehalococcoidales bacterium | reverse complement strand
ACCTGTTCCGGTTCGCCCCGGCCCAGCTCGGTGAAATCATAAAGCTCATAAGTGCCTTTGTCCTTCAATACGCCGTCGGCATGAATCCCGGAGGCGTGGGCAAAAGCATTGGCCCCGACGCCCGGCTGGTTAATGGGAATCGGTACTTTAAAAGCATAACTGGCAAATTTGGCAATCTTATATGACTTCGATAAAACGAGCGGTTTGCCAAGTTTATATTTGCCGGCGAAATCCTTCGATTTCATTATGGCTAAAGCAACGGCAACGAGGTCGGCATTACCGGCCCGTTCGCCGATACCGTTGACCGTAGTATTGATATAAGCGTCCTGCCCGCCGTCGATAGTCCCTTTGGCTCCGGCCAGCGAGTTGGCAACGGCCATGCCCAAATCTCCATGGCAATGCAATTCGATGGGTAATCCGGTACCGGCGGCGAGTGCTTTGGCTGCCTCATAAATCGTAAAAGGATTATCATAACCCAGTGTGTCGCAGTAGCGAATACGGTCGGCGCCGTGTTCTTTAGCAGCCAGACCGAATTCGATAAGGGAATCGATATCGGTTCTCGAGGCGTCTTCTGCGTTTACCCCGATACTTTCCGCGCCGTAATATTTAGCGGCGTCAACAGCGTCCGACATGGTTTTAATGATGTCTTTAAGAGTGTTTTTCCCGCCGAATTTGCCCTGCAACATCTGGTGGGATGTCGACGTGGAGAGGTTGATGTGTTTTAATCCCGGCAGGCGTCTGAAAGCAGTTTCGACATCTCCCTTGGTGGCTCTGAGCCAACCACTCAATCTAATAGGTTTGAGCACGCCCATTTTAGCCAGTTCCAGGTTGGCTTCGAGGTAAAGGCGCTCGTGGCGGGTGGTCGGGAAGCCGAATTCGGACTGGAAGACGCCCATTTCATTCAGATATATATTTATGATGGTCTTTTCCATCTTGGAAAGGCCGAGTTTGGCGGTCTGGACGCCGTCCCGGTTGGTAACATCGATGATATAAATCTTGCCCATATTATTGCTCCGCGCGGGTATTTGGATATTAGCTTATAGTTCAATTATACGATAAACCGGGGTAAGTTCGGAAAGCAGCGGAAGAATTTTAACGTTAGGAACGTAATTTTGCGATGATGGCATCGGCGACTTGAGATGTGCCGACCGCTTTGTCCGGTGCCTGAGGTTTGAGGTCGTAAGTAACGAATTTTCCTTCGGAAATTACCGAGGCAATAGCTTTTTCCAGACGCTCCGCAGCAGCGGTTTCCCCCAGGTATTGCAGCATCAGAACGCCGGAAAGCATCATCGCCATCGGATTAACTTTATTAAGTCCGGTGTATTTCGGGGCGCTGCCGTGAGTCGGTTCGAAAATAGCCAGGTCGTCACTCAGATTGGCGCCGGGCGCGACACCCAACCCTCCGATAAGCCCGGCACACAGGTCGGATAAAATATCGCCGTACAGATTCATCGTAACGATAACATCGAATAATTGCGGTTTTTGCACGAGCTGCATGCACATATTATCGACGATGCGGTCTTCGAACTCGATTTCGGGATATTCCTTAGCTACCTCTCTGGCGACAGACAGAAACAGGCCGTCGGAGAATTTCATAATATTCGCTTTATGGACGGCGGTAACCTTGCGGCGGTTATATTTCCGGGCGTAATCAAAGGCAAACTTAACGATATTGCGGCTGCGGGTTTCGGAAATGGGTTTGATGCTGATGCCCGAGTCCGGCAGGATATTTTTCCCCGCAACTTTCGCGACTGTTTTTATCAGGTCTCCGGCTTCCGGGGTGCCTTTAGCAAACTCGATACCGGCGTAAAGGTCTTCCATATTTTCCCGCACGATAACGAGGTCGACATTCTTAAATGAAGCAGGTACGCCGTCATAAATCTTACAAGGTCGCAGGCAGGTATAAAGCCCGAGGCTCTGCCGCAAGGCGACATTAACGCTGCGGAAGCCGGAACCGACAGGTGTGGTAACCGGCCCTTTTAAGGCGATTTTATTTTTCCGGATGGAGGCCAGAACCGCATCGGGGAGGGGCGTACCGGCGGTCTGCTGCACGGCTGCACCGACATAAGCGGGTTCCCATGCGAAACTGACGCCGGTGGCTTCCAATACCCGGCGGGTCGCTTCGGTAACTTCCGGCCCGACTCCGTCGCCGGGAATTAAGGTAATTTTATAGGTCATATTTATCCCCGATTTATGATTTAAGATTAATGATTTATGAATTTTTAATTTTTATTAATAAATTCAAATCCCTCTTTCTCTCCCTTTACTAAAGGGAGAGAAAACCGAGATTATTCTTAGTATTTTTAATATAACTTATTACATAAATTTACTGTTTTTCAGATATGGTTTTTATTTTTGAGATTTGATATTTAATTTAGCCTTTTTTAAATCCGCCGTATTTTTTAATGTAGGGGAGCAAGCCGCCTTCATCCAGAATTTTGAGCATCGTGTCGGGAATCGGGCTAAATGTGAGACTATTTCCGTTAGTTAAATTTTTTATCGTACCGGCGGACATATCGATTTCCAGTTCATCGCCGTTATTTATTTTATCCGTGTCGCAAATTAATACAGGTAAACCCAAATTAATGGCATTGCGGAAGAAAATCCTGGCGACGGATTTTGCCAGTATCGCTTTTACCCCGGCCATTTTAATAACCAGCGGAGCGTGTTCGCGGCTGGAACCAAGGCCGAAATTGATACCGCCGACGATGAAATCGCCCCGCTGCACTTTTTTCGCAAAACCGGGGTCGGCGTCTTCCATGACGTGTTTGGCTAATTCCGGGAGGTTGCTCCGCAGGTGAGCGTAACGGCCGGGAATTATATGGTCGGTGGAAATGCTGTCACCGAATTTATGAACTTTACCTTTCAGCATCTAAAGCACCTCGCGGGGGTCGGTAATTTCACCGCGGATAGCGGTTGCGGCGGCAGTCGCCGGGCCGGCTAAATATACTAAAGCATCCGGACTGCCCATACGCCCCTTGAAATTGCGGTTAGCCGTAGAAAGACAGGCTTCGCCGGCGCCCAAGACACCTTGATGTAAGCCCAGACAGGCACCGCACCCCGGCGGAATGATAACCGCGCCCGCCTCCAGAAATGTCTGGATATATCCGGCTTTAATGGCTGCCTGCAGGACGTTTTTTGAAGCCGGTCCGATAATCAGCCTGGTTTGCGGATGTCGTTTTTGATTTTTAAGGATTTTAGCCGCGAGTTTCAAATCTTCCAGCCTGCCGTTAGTACAGGTGCCGATAAACACCTGCTGCACCTTCGTACCCTGTAACTCTTTAACCGTGGCTGTATTATCGACAGTATGCGGCATAGAAACCATAGGCTCAAGTTCAGCCAGATTGATTTTAATTGTCTGTTCGTAAACGGCATCATCATCCGGTTGTAACGGTTGAAAATCCTGCGGCCGCCCCAGTGATGCCAGATATTTATGGGTTATTTCATCGGAAGGGAAAATACCATTTTTCGCGCCTGCCTCGACGGCCATATTGGCTATGGTCAAGCGGTCGGGCACCGGCAGGTATTTGAGTCCGCTGCCGGAGAACTCCAGGGCTTTATAAGTGGCCCCGTCCGCCCCAAGTTTCCCGATGATAAACAATATTAAATCTTTGGCCCCGACGCCTTTGGAGAATTTCCCGGTCATTTCGAATTTAATGCTTTCCGGGACTCTGAACCAGGTTTCGCCCAGACCCATCGCGATGGCGACGTCCGAAGAACCCATACCGCAGGCAAAAGCTCCCAACGCCCCGGCCATAACCGTGTGCGAATCGGAGCCGACAATCAAATCACCCGGTTTCGCCAGCGATTCCGCGACCCGCTGGTGGCAGACGCCTTCACCGACATCGGAAAGCATCGCCCCGGTTTGTTCGGCGAAGGTGCGTAATAGAACATGGTCGTTGGAAAGCTCGAAATTAGGGCTCGGTGCCGCATGGTCTAAAAACAGGGCGGCTTTCACCGAGTCAGCCGGCTTTTTAAAACCGGCCGCCATAAATTGTCTCACCGTAAGCGGACCGGTCGTATCCTGCACAAAGGCAATGTCTACACGGGCGATAACAATTTGTCCGGCCCGTGCCCCGGTACCTGATTTGTTGCTTAATATTTTTTCGGCTAAAGTTTTACCCATATTTCCTCGATATATCCATTATAAAGACAAGCAGGATTTCAAGCAATTTTACTATCATTTGCTGTTCAATCAAACATCTTCAAAATCCGTGATATAATAGGCTTACCGGATTTCCGGTCGGATTAGAATTGGAGCGGTAATGGCTATTTTTATTGGTACCTCCGGCTGGTCTTATCCCCGCGGCGAGGGTACCTGGAACGGTAATTTTTACCCGCCCGGGAAAACCAGCGAACTGGAGTATTATTGCCGGTTTTTCAATACGGTGGAAGTAAACAGCTCCTTTTACCGGCCGCCCGCTCCGACGATGACGGCAAGATGGGCACGGCAAACACCCGACGGCTTTTTGTTTGCGGTTAAGCTGTGGCAGAAATTTACCCACCCGCAAATGTTCGAAGCCGCTACCGGGGAAGCCGCTCTTATTTCCCGGGATGACGTTATTCTTTTTAAAAACTCGCTGGAGCCACTGGCGGCAGCAGGTAAGCTGGGTGCTTTACTGGCACAGTTCCCGCCCAGTTTTAAAAATGATAAAACAAACCGTCAAATACTGGAGGCGGTAATTGATGCCTTCGGCATTTACCGTTTAGCCCTGGAATTAAGACACCGCAGCTGGAGCGATGATGCTGCAACCGCCGATTTTTTAAAACGGAATAATGTGGCCTGGGTACAAATCGATGAGCCGAAATTTACTTCTTCGGTGGCTGTGAACCTGCCGGTGACGGCGGATATCGCTTATTTCCGTTTCCACGGGCGGAATGCGGCCGATTGGTGGAAGGGGGACAATGAGACCCGCTATAAATACCTTTATTCTCCTGAAGAAATAACGGAATTATCCCAGAGAGTTAAAACAGCCGCACAACAGACGACACTAACGTTTGCTTATTTTAATAACCACTGGAAGGGTTGGGCCCCCCGCAATGCGGTGGATATGATGAAAAGTCTGGAGTTACCGGTAGCGGAACTGCCGGGGTTCGGGGCCAGCCTGTTTCCGGCAGAGTAAAATTAATCTTTTATAATTTCGTTTTTGCTCCGGTAATGCTTAAACCTTCTCTTCTAATTAGCTTCTGTTCAGCCAGGAAAGACTCATAGTTTTAGATTGTTTTAATAAAATATTTTCTTTTATGTATTGTAATAATGATTTTTCGGCTCTATAATTTAAATAACAAAGGGGGCAAAGGGATCCGTCTCGTTTGAAGGGTATGTTTTTCTCGCGTGACTTTGTTATAAGTCTAATTCAGAGTTGCAAAGGAATATTCGGTACCGGTAATCAGATAGACTAGAGTATCACCCTTAACCTAATACCAGTGGAACCGGATAAAGGAAACCAACCTAATAATCGTGACCTGAAGTCTTTTCATGGTGAAGCAGCCGCTTCTTCAGTGGAAACCGCCGGTGCCGCATATCAGGCACCATCGATGGTTGCATCTGGGGCATCAGCTCAAGAAGTCGCCCTTCTCGTTACATTAACCAATCTTATTTTTTCACTAATACTGGTTAAAATACCATCCATTCTCGATTCCAGAGTTGCTTTAAAGCGAATCGTCCTGATATTTTCTTTTCTGAATATCATTACCTGGATTCCGCTTATTATTGTACTTTTCTTCCTGGGGAAGATATCTCCCGCATGGTTAATCGTATTATGGTTCATCAGTATAGTTCCAACTCAGCTGACCGGACCGCTGCGCGACAACTGGCTGGCAGAAAGAATTCCGGCTAAAAGGATGGGACAATACCTGAGTTTACGGTCGGCAGTATCCGGCTTTGTTTATCTGGGTGCTTTCTATTTAATGGGGTATATGCTGAGCTCATCCGGAGGCCAGATATTTAAAGGTTATGCTGCCGTACTATTTATTTCGTTAGCCGGGGCAATCGCATGTTTTGTTTTATTTAAGAGAATCCGGCCCCCGGATAGCGAACAGTACAGTCCTTCCGGACAGTCATTTGGTTTCCTGTCATTTTTGAAAGTTGCCAGAACCGGGCAGCTGGGTAAATTCATACTTTATGCTTCGGCTTTAAGCTTTTCCGTTTACCTTTGCAGTGCCCTTTTTACCGTTTATATGCTGCGTGATTTGCACTTCGGTTATATGGCTTATACCGTCGTGATATCCAGTGAATTCCTGGCGAGAATCGTCAGTTTGATATTCTGGGGCAGATTGGTCGACCGTCAGGGCAGTATGAAGGTAATGAAGATTGCCTCCGTCTTCATTCCTTTCGTCCCGGTGCTTTGGCTGTTTTCGTCCAACGTGGTTTATCTTGTATTAGTCCAGTTATTATCCGGTACGGTATGGGCCGCTTTCGATTTAAGTAATCAGACATACGTTTACCGGGAAGCTCCGCATGAAAAGCGATTGCGTTATATCGTGTATCAGAAAAGTCTGACCACTTTTGCTATGTCAATGGGAGCTTTAGCAGGTGCACTTATCCTCCCCGTTATGTTCCCGGTATTCGGTAACCAGATACTTGGTTTGTTCCTGCTTTCGGGTGTATTGAGACTGCTTATAGTGGCCTTTATGTATCCGAAGAAGAATAACAGTGCCAATGAAACGACCGTGGGGGCGTCACAGGCGGAATCGGTTAAAAACGGGAAAGTACCTGTCTATGTGTCCCCGCGCCTTGGTCTGTATTACCATCCGGAACGCTGGGTGGAGAAACCCGCTGCACCGCGGTTTATAACCGTCACTCCTTCAACGGATACACTCATAACTAAGGGAGCGTATTATCGGCAAGAAAGTTGGGATAGTTACATCCGGTCTTCCGAGCAGTTATCTGAGAGAACGGCAAAGAAACTGACCCTGGAAAAAACTTATCCTCCATACCGCGGCCTTTATTATCATCCGAAGAAATGGCAAGAATATGTTAGTGAACGCCCTGTCCGGCAGACAGCAGTCTGTCTTTCTGAAGCGGAAAAGTTAATGCAACAACCGCTGCACGTCGTTAGGCCGCAGAAATTAACAAAATTGCCGGAGCGGGCATTAAGAATAAACAGCACGTCGAGACCGAACAGATTAATAACAATTGCAAGCTAAAGCAATTTATTCCAGCAATTTTAGAAATGCCTCAAATTTAGCAACATCCGCTTCGGTGCCGGTTATTGCATTATCTTCTACCGATAAACCCCAGTAATCCAGTCCGCTTTGGCACTCGGGGCGGTCGATTCCGGCCGACCAGGCCCGGCAGTCTTCCGGCCGGAACGAATGAATCGAGCAGCCGGTTATCCTGCTATCCGGTTCGTTATTAAGGAAAACGCAGCCGCCGTCTTTATGAACCAGTAAAAAGCTGTCCTGTCCGGGCCACCGGGGGTCGGTAAATTTACTCAGGAATTCCTCGAAGCTAATACCCAGCTTTCCGGCGATAGTTTGGGCTTCGGGTCTTGTCATTCTGACCTGATACTTACGGCAGCATACCCCGCAGCGGAAGCAGGGGAAATCATCTTCAAAATCCATTTTCATCATAATATTGAATCCATTTTACTATATCCGGCGGTCTCAATTTACACCAACCGTAAAAATAAGTATAAAAACAGGGAAATCTAAGTAAGAATACTAATTATAAGCGGGCGGAGAAAGCAGGAAAATTGATGATGGAAGTGGGGTGGGGCTGGGCTGGTGTTACGGGGGCAGAACATGCTGCCCCCGTATTTTATTTAAAAATGGAACCCTTTTTTCTTGAATAATTTGATACAGGCGGCAACGGCTTCCGCATCGTAGAGCTTGCCTTTGTTTTTATTCACCTCTTCCAGAGCCGCGTCAATACCCAGACCGGGCCGGTAAGGCCGGTGGGAAATCATCGATTCCACCACGTCGGCGACGGCCAGTATTTTGGCTTCGTGGCTTATCTCTCCGTCCTTCAGTCCGGCAGGATATCCGGAGCCATCCAGTCTTTCATGGTGTTCCAGTACCCATTTGGCAATGGGGAACGGAAAATCGATATTTTTCAAAACATCGGAGCCGATTTGAGAGTGGGCTTTTATCAGGGCAAATTCGATATTGGTTAACTTGCCCGGTTTGCTCAGGATATCAGCCGGAATGCCGATTTTACCGATATCGTGGATGACCCCGGCGGTATATATGGCGTTGATAGTGGTTTCAGCCAGCCCTAATTCCTCAGCGATAGCACTTGCCAGTTTAGCCACCTGCTGCTGGTGTCCGGAGGTGTACGGGTCACGGATTTCGATGGTGGCGGCCATGGCGGAAATGACACCGTCGAGGATTTTACTCAATCTGGTATAACTCTTTTGCAGGTCTTCTTCCGCCTTTTTACGTTCGGTGATATCCTGGATTGTGCCGAACGTTTTAGCCACTTTTCCTTTCTCGTTCCTGATGCAACGGCATGATACATGAAAAACGGGAGTTCTACCGGAAGGTAACCTGGCAACAACATCTCCTTCGGCTTTCCGGTTCTCATCGATGGCTTGCCGGGTGATGTTATCGTACTTTTCAAATTCTTCCGGGGTAAAATACATTTTTATCTCTTCGAGGTCGGGTGCCGGCAGTTTGTTATCGCGTTCGAAAAGCTCAAACATTTCTTCCGACCAGATACCTTTATGGGTAACGCCGTCAACCTCATAATTGGCGATTTTACCGAGGGTCTGGGCTTCTTTCAACCGCTGTTCGTTGTCCTGTAATTGTTGAAGGGCACGTTTCCGTTCTGTAATATCACGGATGACGGTAAGTATTAGTGTCTTTCCGCCCCACTCAACCGTGCGGGAGTGTATTTCCACCGGGACTACCGTGCCGTTCCTGTACTGATGAAGAGTCTCGAAACTATGCTTCCCTTCTGTGATTACTCTTTGTAAATTAGCGGGTACGCTTTCCAGTTTTTCTGCGGCTACCAGCATACTTATATTCCGGTTAAG
>CAZJQF010000038.1:3969-17009 GCA_964547925.1 uncultured Dehalococcoidales bacterium | reverse complement strand
ACAATTAGTACTTGTATTGACATCAGTATTAAAATAAAACTATACTATTGAGTAAACTTTATTATTATTGTCTTCACCTTTACTTTTTACGAAATCCGAGTAGATTTCTTTACTAACGAGCTTGAATATTCTTTGAAAGGAAGAAGATATGCGAAAAGTAATAATTACGTGTTCCCTTACCGGAGGAGTCCAGAGTAAAGCAGCAAACCCCAATTTGCCGGAGCAGCCGGATGAAATCGCTCAGCAGGCTTATGAGTGTTTCAACGAAGGTTGTGCGGTTGCTCATCTTCACGCCCGTGATAAAGACGGCAAACCGACCGGCGACCCGGCCGTATTTAATGACATTCACGGCCGCATTCGGGCTAAATGCAATATGATATTGCAGGACAGCACCGGCGGCGGACCGGGTTTAACCCTTGACCAGCGGCTCGCCTGTCTGGACGCTCATCCTGAAATGGCTTCTCTGAACCTCGGCTCCATGCTACGGACTGTCGGCAGTTCCGCCGGAACCGTCTGGATTAACCCCCGCTCGGAACTTGAGCGTTTCGCTGAAGAAATGAAGAAACGCAATATCAAACCCGAAATGGAAATCTACCATCACGGTATGTTACGGGAAATGAACAACTTCATCGCCAAAGGCTTACTTACAAAGCCGTACTACGTTAACTTCGTTATGGGTATGGCTTATCAGGGTGCCGTCGATGCTACCCCGGGCAACCTGATTTCTCTTATCCAGTTATTACCTGCAGATACAATCTTCAACTGCTGTGCTATCGGTGCCGCCCAGGTTCCGATTACTACCCTCTCAGTTCTGATGGGCGGGCAGGCCCGCGTGGGTATGGAAGATAATATTTATTACAGCAAAGGCGTTTTAGCCAAGAGCAACGCGCAGCTCGTTGCCAAGAGCGTAAAAATTATCCGCGACTTAGGATTTGAAATCGCTACCCCCGATGAAGCAAGAGAAATTATCGGCTTGCCAAAGATATAACGTTTAAAAAATTTTATGTAAGGAGAGATTCATGGCAAAAAAGACAAGGATTGTCGATCTATCACAACCATGGGGCGTTGACACCCCGCTTTGGCCATTCCCCGGTGCTCGTCAGGACCTCGTATTCGTTCGCGGTGAGTATCTGGAACGGTTCCATAAGAGAAGTGTTACCTATACCGGCACCCTGCATGCCGGCACTCATCTTGATGCGCCGATTCATGTTCTTCATCCCAGCGAAGGCGGCATCTTTCTGGATAAAGTCCCGCTGGAGAACTGCTATGGTACCGGCATTGTCGTTGATTTCCGCTATATGAAGAAATGGCATATCATCACCCCGGAAGATTTGGAGAACGCTACTCCCAAAATTCAGAAAGGTGATTTCGTAGTCTGCAATACCGGCTGGCATAAATACTGGCGCTGGGATAACTACGCTTATTACAACCATTATCCGGGCCTAGGACCTGAAGCTGCCGAGTGGTTAATTAAAAAGAAGGTCAAGGGCATCACCGGCACATGGGGTGCTACCGATAGTCCCCTATGGCACTATCGCTTGGCCGAGACAATGCCCTGGCTGGATAAAGAATTCCGTAAAGAAACCGGCAAAGACCCGGATAAATTATTCCCGACCTATGAGCCCTGCCACAGATTGTTAATGGGCAACGGCATAACCACCGTAGAGAATGCCGGCGGTGATGTCGATCAGATAACCGGTCAGCGCGTTACTATTGCCGCTTTCCCCTTCCGCTGCGAAATGGCTGATGGTGGAATGGTCCGGTTAGTCGCCATCATTGAAGAATAATCTAGCACGAACCGAGGAGGACTTATATGTTCAGGTTAGATGGTAAAGTCGTTGTTGTTGTCGGAGGTGCTGGCGGACTCGGTGAAGTCTGTGCGCTTGCGATAGCAAAGCAAGGCGCCAAGCTGGCGCTCGCTGACTTTAACATGGAAGCTCTGCAGAAAACTGCCCAGAAAATCCAGACCGATACCGGTGCTGAAGTCATGGCAGTGCAAATAGACGTGACTAACGAAGCCAATACTGCCCAGGTCGCAGACCAGGTAGTGAAAAAGTACGGTACCATCGATGTTCTAATCAACGCCCACGGCATAAACGCCAAAATGCCGTCTGTCGATATGGACTTCGCTAAATGGGACCAGGTGTTTGCGGTTAACGTAAAAGGCACGATGATGACTTGCAAGCATTTCGGCAAGATAATGATGGGACAGAAAAAAGGCAGAATCATCAACTTTTCTTCGGTACGCGGTATCCGCGGTACCGATGGCGGGAATACGGCTTACGGAGCTACCAAAGGCGCCGTTGACATGATTACCAAGATGCTCGCGGCGGAATGGGCTCCCTTTAATATCAAAGTAAACGCCGTAGGCCCTTCCCCGGTATTAACGGAAGGCTTCAAGAAGGCTGTGACCCCGGAGCGTTTGCAACTGCTGCTTTCGAAACAGCTTTTGAAGCGGTTCGCCAGTGCCGAGGATGTCGCTGCGGCCTGTGTGTATCTCGCGTCCGACGAAGCCGACTATATAACCGGACAAATCATGTATATTGACGGTGGTTTAACTGCGATAGGTTAAGCTGCTTTGCTACCCCGGTAAAAATCTATAGGTGAGAAAGAATGAAAGTAGTTAAAAAATCAGAAGGCACTCCTTATGAAGCCCCGTTTCACTTTAACGTTTGGAGCACCCGCAAATTAGGCGCCGAAAAAGATACACAGCGCACTTCGATCAGCGTATCACACTTCCAGCCTAACGGCCGGTGCGATATGTCCGGTTCTCCGGTAGAGAAAGTCTACTACATTCTAGCCGGAAGTATGGCCGTTAAAAACAAAGCCGGTGAAGAAGCTATCCTGAATGCAGGAGACATCGTACATTTCTCCGGCGGAGAAGAGCGGGAATGCCATACCGTCGGGACCGATGTGTGTACCATATTGGTCTGCATGGTAAAAGTGTAAAGGTAGGTTAAAATATGGAGGACATCCGCCGGATTCTGGTTGTCGGTGCCGGCACAATGGGGCATGGCATCGCTCAAAATTTCGCCCAGGGAGGGTATGAGGTTTCGCTATATTCCCGTACCGCTGAAACCCTCAAACGGGCAACTGCGCTCATTCAATCCAGTTTAGAAGCGATGGTACAGGAAAACATCATCGCTAAAGAACAGGTTCCCAATATCCTTAAACGCATAAAGATGACCCAGTCTCTTGAGGAAGCGGCTCAGGATGCCGATATTGCTTTTGAGACCGTTGTTGAAAAACGTGAAGATAAAATAGATATCTTCGAAAAACTCGATAGACTTTGTCCGCCGAAGACGCTGCTTGCCAGTAATACCACAGCGTTAAATGTTTTCGACTTCGTCAAAACTTCCCGGCCGGGCAAAGTTCTCATCGGACACTGGTATACCCCGCCTCAGATTATTCCGCTGGTGGATGTAGTCAAGGGCCCGGAAACCAGTGAGGAAACCGTCCAGACAATGGTCGCCGTTCTGAAAAAGATAGGCAAGACACCACTCCTATTGCGGAAATTCATCTCCGGCTATCTTGTTTCACGCTGGCAGATTGCTACCTTGAGGGACATTCTTTATTTACTCGATAACGATATCGTTACTCCGGAAGAACTCGATACCGCCGCTAAAGCCGGCTGGGCCATCCGCATGATGGTCGTCGGGCTGATTCAGCGTATTGACTTCGGCGGGCTGGACTTATCCCTTAAAAGTCTCGATAACCCCTACGTCCGCAGCCAGATGACCCCCCAGGACTATAAACCCACGAAAATTTATGATTTAGTCAAACAGGGCCGTCTGGGAGTTAAAACCGGCGCGGGTTTTTACGATTACGGCGGTAAGAGCGAAGCAGAAGTCTGCTACGAACGCGATATCAAACTCCTGAAAATGCTTAAAGTATATAAAGAAATTGAGGGTCAGGGTTAAACAGGCAAGCACATAAAGGGCTATTCCAGGGGGGCAGGAACGCTGAGATACAAACCTGCCCTCCTGCTGTTATTTGAAAGAAAATGCAGAAACAAGAAAATATCTGTAATTATACATTCGAAGAGTATATCGAGAAGGTAAGGTCGTTTCACCATTACGCCGCCCCCGGCGTAATTATCGGCGGATTTATGGTCGACCTTGCTCTCCGGCATGTCCCGAAAGACACGGAAATCGATGCGATTGCCGAGACTGGAAACTGCCTGCCCGACGCAGTTCAATTACTCACCCCGTGTACCATCGGCAACGGCTGGCTTAAGGTAATAAATTTAGGGAAGTACGCCGTTACTCTCTACAACAAAAAAACCGGCGATGGAATAAGAGTATTTATCAACCCGGCTAAATTGGAAAAATGGCCGGAAATTAAAAATTGGTTCCTCAATCTGGTACCTAAAAAACAGCAGGATACGTTAAAACTAACCGAGCAAATTAAAGAAGCCGGTGCCGGTATTTGTGATTATAAAAAAGTGAAAGTTGATTTGAACACCGCATCCAAAAAGCACCGGGGCGGCTGGGCTATCTGTCCCCGGTGTAAAGAGTCTTATCCGGTGTCGGATGGAGAAATCTGCCTTGGCTGCCAGGGTAAGGCACCCTATTTATAAATTGCACTGAAATTGGTTGTCGAATGCACTTCATTAGTGCTAGACTCAAATATGAAGCTACTTTGTTTTTTTCAATTTCATCAATAGTAAGTTAACCGTTACAATGCTTAGGAGGTCGGAACAGGAAAATGACTGAGAAAATCACACACAGTATTTGCGTCGGTGGGCCGATTACTATTCATGTCGAGGACGGCAAGATCAGAAGAATCAGGCCGCTTATTCTCGATGATACCGATCCGAAAGGATGGGTGATAAAAGCCCGCGGTAAGGATTTTACTCCACCAAGAAATACCACGGTGTCATTGGTTTCGCTCACGGAAAAGGTCAGAGCTTATTCTTATGACAGGATTAAATACCCCCTGATTCGTGAGGATTTCGTCGAGACTCCGGACGGTAAAAACCGAAACACGAGTAACAGAGGAAAATCCGGGTACCGCCGCGCCACATGGGAGGAAGCTCTCAGCCTGGTCGCCCGGGAAACAAACCGCATTCAGGGAAAATACGGCAAGGAAGCTGTTACAGCTATTACCTCCTCTCACCATTCATGGGGATTACTCGGCTATAAATTGAGTGCTTTCAAGCGTTTCTTCAGCATGCTTGGCTACACGCAAATCATGGATAACCCGGACAGCTGGGAAGGTTTTCACTGGGGAGCTACCCATACCTACGGTTACTATTGGCGTCTTGGCGGACCGGAACCCTTTGACCTCCTGGAGGATGCTCTTAAAAACGTCGAGACGATGATTATGTGGTCTCACGACCCGGATACTACCCGGGGCGGTTACGCTGCCAACGAGAGTGCTATCTGGCGACAGTGGCTCAAGGAACTTGGTGTACAGATTATTTATATCGACCCGTTCCATAACTTTTCCAGTGTGAAAAACGGCGATAAATGGTTTCATCCGAGACCGGGTACCGACTCTGCCCTTGCCGAAGCTATCGCTTACGTCTGGCTGACGGAAGGAACGTACGATAAAGAATATATTGAAAAACACTCTCATCGTTTTAACGAATGGTCCGATCATATACTGGGAACAGGAATAGACCATACTCCTAAAACGCCTAAGTGGGCGGAGAATTTAACCGGTGTAAAAGCGGCTGATATTAAAGCCTTAGCCCGCCGCTGGGCTTCCTCAAAAACCATGGGCGGTTCCGGCCTCCGCGGCGGATTCGGCGGTATTTGCCGCACCGCCGGCGGCTGTGATTTTGCCCGCATAATGGTTCAATTATTCGCCATGCAGGGCATGGGCAAACCGGGACGCAATATGTGGGTAGGCACCACCGGTGCCCCGATGGACTATAACTTCTGGTTCGGCGGCTATTCCGACCCCAAAGCTTCGATTGCGAATGCACCCGTTGCCGATTACGCCCCGGTTAACCCGGTGCAGCAGAAGTTATACAGGCTTACTTTCCCCGACGCGGTTTTGAACGGCCATGACGAGTGGCTTGGCGACGGCTTCTGCGGCCAAAGTCTGGAGCAGCAGTTTACCGAACATGTTTACCCGCTACCGGGTTGTTCTAAAGTCCACATGTTCTACCGCTACGGCGGCACCTTCTTCGGATCGATGCTCGATACCAACAAATGGGTCAAGATGTACCAGAGCGATGAGCTTGAGTTTGTTGTCAATCAGGATATTCACTTCCACGGCGAAGCCCGCTTTGCCGATGTGATTTTACCGGCCTGCACGAATCTGGAAAGAACCGATATCGGCGAGTTCTGTAACTCCGGCAACGGCGGCTATCAGTCGCACAGCCAGACCGGTAATAACTGGCAGGTTGTCGTTTATCAGGAAGCCGCTATCAAGCCTCTCTGGGAGTCCCATAGCGATTACTGGATTTTCTCCCACCTGGCAGAGAAGCTCGGTTTCGGCGATAAATACACCGAGGGACGCGATGAAGAGGGCTGGTGCAAACGTTTCTGGGAAAAGTCCGATTTATGCAAACGTATCAGCTGGGAAGACTTCAAAAAGAAGGGCTATTATATCGCCGGTGTCCCGGAAAATTGGGAGCGCCATTACGGCTTCCGCTGGTTTGCCGAGGGCTATCCCAGTGATACCCCGAACCACAAACCGTTTATGGAACAGGGTAAGCTGGGCACCGACACCGGTAAGTTCGAATTCGTTTCCGAGAGTATATTACGGCTTTCCCCCGACGATGAAGCGAGAACTCCTATCGCTTCGTACAAACATAGCTGGGAAGGTCATAAATCTTTAATCGCTAATAAATACCCGTTCCACCTGATTTCACCCCACCCCCGGTTCGATTATCATACGCAGTATAACTCCAGCTGCAAGTGGCTCTGGGAAATACCGGAGAACCGTAAGGTGATAGAGGGAAACCCCTACCAGATAGCCCGTATTCATCCTAAAAAAGCGGCTGAAAAGGGCATTAAAGACGGGGATATGATTCTCTTGTTCAATGACCGTGGTTCGGTCCTTTCGGTTGCCAGAGTAACTAATAGGGTTGAAGAAAACACTATTCACAGTTACGGCTCTTCAGGAATTTATAATCCTACCATACCCGGGGGAGTCGATATTGAAAAGGGCGGCTGCGTAAACGTCCTGACCCCCGGTAGGATGATGGGATTGAAAGTGCCGGGTATGGCGCCGAACTCCTGTATGATAGATATCAAGAAGTACGAAGGAGAATTGACCTACGGACAGGGCTTCGAACACATTCTCGAAAAGATTGACAAGGAAGTGAAATAAGATGGTCAGATACGGAATAGCGGTAGATTCGGCCAGATGTATGGCCTGTTATAATTGCTTTATGGCCTGCAAAGATGAGCATTGCGGTTTCGATAATCTTCCTATTGCCGCCGCTCAGCCGGAAACCGGACATTTCTGGATGAACCTTAAAGAGTACGAACGCGGCAATGACAGCCGGAAAATTAAAACAGCCACGATTCAGACACTCTGCAACCACTGTGCCGACCCGGCTTGTTTGAAAGCCGCTAAAAACGGCGCGGTATATAAGAGAGCTGACGGTATTGTTATTATCGACCCGGTAAAGTCGAAAGGGCAAAAAGCTATCGTATCCGCCTGTCCCATCGGGGCAATTTACTGGAACGAAGAATTACAGATTCCGCAGAAATGTACGATGTGTGCTCATTTACTCGACAAAGGGTTTAAAAAACCGCGCTGTGTCGAGGTATGCCCTAATCAGGCACTGGCTTTTGGTGACCTGGACGACCCGAATAGCGAAATTTCCAAAAAGATCGCCAAGGGCAAAGTGACACCATTAGCCGGATTGGAAAACATGAAAACTAACGTAGTTCATCTTAACGTCCCGACCGTATTTCTGGCCGGAACTGTTTACCTGCCTGACGATGAAGTCGCTATCGGAGCAAAGGTAGAGCTTCGCTCGTCTAAAGGTAAAAGCTTTGTGACGCAAACCAATTCCTTCGGTGACTGGGAAGTCGAATGGCTTGATAAAGGCGAGACGTATGATATTACTATCGAACACCCCGGCTTCAAGACGGTTACATTAACTGCTACGGCTGACAGCGATAAATATGTCGGGGAAAGCCTGATGGTGCCCGGGAAATAAAATAGTCAATATGCAGAATCCTGTTACTGCTGGTTTTTCTAGTCTCTAATCGAAAACCGTAAGGAACGGCTTTGGTTAAAAAAAAACATCCGCAAACAGAAGACGAAAAAACTATTATTAAAGGCCTGGGGTTTTGCTCTATCGCCGCCGATAGCAACACCGTTCAGATGGAAATTAAGGACGGCAAAATCCTGCGTATCCGGCCCTTACATTATGATTGGAAATACAAAAACCTTAAACCCTGGAAAATCGAAGCAAGAGGTAAGACTTTTCAGCCTGCGCTGAAATCGTTAATCCCTCCTTACAGCCTCGGCTATAAAAACCGTGTTTATTCACCGAACAGAATTCTCTATCCGATGAAAAGGGTGGACTGGAACCCTGACGGCGATAGAAACCCGCAAAACAGGGGTTCCAGTAAATATGTCCGCATTTCCTGGGAACAGGCATTGGATATCATCGTCAGTGAGATAAAACGGGTTAAACAGCGTTACGGTATGGAAGCTATCCTCTCCCAATCGGACGGCCACGGCGAAACCATGTGCGTTAACGCCGCCCACGGCTGTCACCGTAAGCTTCTCCGGCTTTTAGGCGGATATACGTTACAGACGAGGAATACCGATAGCTGGGAAGGTTGGTACTGGGGTGCCAAACACGTCTGGGGTTGCGAAAACTTAGGGATTATGACCCCTGTCGTTAACGTCATGCGTGACGTATCAAAAAACACTGATTCTATTCTATTCTGGGGCTGCGACCCGGAAACTACTCCCTGGGGTTTTGATGGTCAGTTAGCCAGCCGTTTGTGTTACTGGTTTACCGATATCGGTATCAAATCCATTTACGTCAGTCCTGATTTAAATTACGGTGCGGCGGTACATGCCGATAAATGGATTCCTGTGTACCCCAACACGGATGCGGCTCTTTATCTGGCGATAGCCTATGTCTGGATGACTGAAGGCCTTTATGATAAGCAGTATATTAAAACGCATGCTATCGGCTTTGAAAAGTTTCAGAACTATGTATTAGGTAATGAAGACGGTATCCCCAAAACGCCTAAATGGGCGGCGCCGCTTACCGGCGTACCATCATACACTATCAAGGCTTTAGCCAGATACTGGGGCAATCATAAGGTCAGTATCGCTCTTGGTAACGGCGGTCCGGGTATCCGGGGTCCTTATGCTACGGAACCGGCCAGATTACAGGTTTTATTACTCGCTATGCAGGGCGTCGGTAAACCCGGCGTCCACCAATTTAAAATGATCGAGTGGGGTATTTACAACAAAAAAGCTAATATACCGCTACCTCATCCAAAATATATACCCGACCTTTCGGACGCTCAGCGGGGCTGGCGTTACACGGATACTCCCCGACAGTTCATTCCCAAAAATAAAATTCATGATGCCATCCTGCGGCCGCCGCTGAAATGGTACGGTACTACCCTTTCCCGCGACTCTGCCGATCAGCAGTTCATCCCCTATCAATATCCCTTGCCTGACGGCACTGAGATACATATGGTCTGGACGGACAGCCCCTCCTGGATGAGTTGCTGGAACGATACCAACGATTTTGTCCGGGCGTTAAGAAGTCCGAAGATAGAATTTGTACTGGCCCAGCATCCCTGGTTTGAAAACGACTGCCAGCTGGCCGACCTGGTATTACCTTCCATTACGAAAATGGAATGCGAAGATATCGATGTTGAGATGATGAGCGGCCAGTTTTATCTGGCCTATCCGGAACACAAGGCTATCGAACCGCGCGGTGAAGCCAAAAGTAACTTCCAGATTGTATCGGAAATAGCCGCAAGATTCGGCCTGTTGGAAGAATATACCGAAGGTAAAAGCCCTGAGGAATGGATAAAAGTAGGTTACGAGAAATCCGGCATCGCCCAGGATATCAGCTGGAAGGAATTCCAGGAAAAAGGTTATTATATAGTTCCGAATGACGAAAACTGCCAGGCACAGAAGACCGGACTGGCCGGGTTTTATCAAAATCCCCTTAAATTCCCGTTAGATACTCCCTCCGGTAAAATTGAATTTTATTCCGAGAGGCTGGCCAAGAATTTCCCGGATGATATCGAACGGCCGCCTTCGCCACGCTGGATACCTTACGGAGAAACTCATCAGGAAAGCCGGTTAAGCGACAGAGCCAAAACCTATCCTTTACTCGTGGTTTCCAATCACCCCCGGTGGCGCGTCCACTCCCAGCACGATGATATGACCTGGACCCGCGAAATTCATACTTGTAAAGTTCGGGGGCGCGATGGATATCTCTATGAGCCGGTATGGGTAAACCCGGCAGACGCTAAAAACAGAAATATTAGAGACGGCGACATCGTTAAAATCTTCAACGACCGAGGGGCATTGCTTGCCGGTGCGTGGGTAACCGAAAGAATCCGTCCGGGCGTTATCTATATCGACCACGGCGCCCGGTGGGACCCTATCGTTCCCGGCGAGCTTGATAGAGGCGGCGCTATTAATACTATCCTGCCGCATAATACGACCTCCAAAAACGCGGCCGGAATGGTTTGCAGCGGTTTCCTCGTCAACGTTGGGAAAGCGGATTTGGCAGTATTAAAGAAACAATACCCGGACGTTTTTAACAGACCGTATAACTCTGATGCCGGTCTGGTTATCGAGCGCGTTTTGCATGGAGACAGTCAACGTGGGTAAAGTACTGATTATAGATATCACCAAATGCAACGGCTGCCACGACTGCCAAATTGCCTGTAAAGATGAACATTGCGGCAATGACTGGTCACCCATCGCTAAACCACAACCGCTGACCGGCCAGTTCTGGAACAAAGTAACCGATATCGTGAGAGGTACGGTTCCCAAAGTTAAAGTTGCATACAATCATACCATTTGCCAGCATTGTGACGACCCTCCCTGTATCAAAGCCTGCCCTAATAAGGCGATTTATAAGAGACCGGATGGAATTGTGATAATCGACCCCGATAAATGTAAAGGTAATAAGGCTTGCATTAAAGAGTGTCCTTATGAAGGGGTTATCTTCTTTAATCAGGAACTTAAAATATCGCAAAAATGCACTTTCTGTGCCCACCTAATCGATAAAGACTGGAAAGAAACCCGGTGTTCGGACGCCTGCCCGACCGGAGCATTTACTTTCGGCGAAGAGTCAGACCTGAAAGACTTAATCGGGAAAGCTGAAATACTTAGACCCGAACTGGGCACGAAACCGAGAGTGTATTACATCGGCATTCCGAAAAGGTTTATCGGAGGAACGGTTTTCGACCCGGAAAAAGACGAGGTCATAACGGGAGCCTCCGTGATTATAACAAACCGGAAGGACTCGGTAACCGTCAGGGTAAAAACGGATGAGTTCGGCGATTTTTGGGTGGATAATTTATCACCGGGCAAATATTCCGTTAATATTATTAGTGATGGCTATACTAAAAAAGAACTTAACGTCGATACAACCGAAAATGATATTAATATAGGTGATATACCACTGGCTAAAAAATAATTTCGGAGCCCGGTTTATTTGAGAGTAATTATTAATAATTTATCTGAAAGAGCAATACTTATCGCGGGCTGGCGGGCGAAAGCTATCGAGGTAAACGATAAAACCGAAGCCACGTTGATTGACGCTTTGAAAGCTGCCCCGTTAAAAGATGGCCGCAGTATGTATGACCTGATAGTCGATGAAGATACCTTAAAAATTAGCTGGGGGCTTTACGTGGACGGATTTTATCTGCCGGCTTCCTCCAGTCTTAAGCGCATCATTAAAGACAATATCCAGATTCATGTCTGGGACTGTAAATAATTTACGAATCAGCTTTAAATATCTCAGGAAGGACAATTTGAATGGACGGCAAGACTAAATATCCCAAGCTTTTTGAACCATCTCATATCGGAAAAGTCCAAACCCGGAACCGTATCATAAAGACCGCGGCCCAAACTTATCTCTTCGATTCCGGGGAACACCGCGTCAGCTTGAGAGCCCTCGCTTTTCATGAGGCTATCGCCAAAGGCGGTGCGGGACTTTTAGTGGTGGAAACCCCCGCTATGGAATGGCCTTTAGCCGAAACCGGCGACCGCCGTTTCCGACTCGATAACGATAAATATATCAAGGACGTTAACGTGCTCACCGATGTTATTCACAAACACGGCTGCCCCGCATTTATGCAGATGTACCACCGCGGCCCCTGGGGCGGTATTTACAGAACAATCGCTCCGCAGATAGCCGCATCCCCGGTTGTTTTCCAGTCCGTTTATGACGTTCACGAAGAAACACCTCCCAGGGAGATGACCAAAGAGGAAATCGATGAAACAGTCGAACGTTGGGCCGGTATTGCCGTAAGGGCGGCCGAGGCTGGTTTCGACGGCCTGGAACTGCACACCGGCGCCGACCATTTGTTAGCCACCTTCGTTTCCCGTTTCTGGAATAAGCGTACTGATGAATACGGCCCGCAGAATTGGGAAAATAGGACGCGATTTACCATTCGTATTTTACGTGAGATTAAGAAACGTCTCGGCAAGGACTATCCCGTCATGGTCCAGATGAATGGTATCGAAGTAGGTGACGGTACCGAGGAGATGACCTTCGACGAAGGCAGACAGCTGGCTAAAATACTGGAAGATAACGGTGCCGATGCCTTCCACGTCAGGTCTTACTGGTTCGGCCAGCATCAGGGCTCATACCATCACGAAGTATTATTCTATCCTGAAACTCATATTCCAATTAAAGATTTCCCTAAAGAACTCGAGTGGAAATATAAAGGACCTCTGGCTAACATTAAAGTTGGTCCTGAAATTAAAAAAGCCGTCTCGATACCTATTATGATTGTCGGCGGCTTTGATGCCAATACCGGTGAAAAAGCTTTACAAGACGGTGCCACTGACTTCGTGGGAATTACCCGCCGGATGTTCGCCGACCCGGAATGGCCTAATAAAAT
>CAZJQF010000038.1:0-3869 GCA_964547925.1 uncultured Dehalococcoidales bacterium | reverse complement strand
TAGTCCGTTTCTTGAGCCGGCAGATAACTAAACTAGGGGTAAAAATTCATCTTGGCAAAGATATTACTGCCGCGGAAATCATCAAAATGGAACCGGACGCAGTGGTAGTTGCCAAAGGTGGTCTCGATGTTATTCCATTAATCCCTGGCATCGATAAGAAAATCGTCGTGAACGGCGAAAGCCTGCATAAAACCCTGACTACATTCTTACATTTCTTCAGCCCCCAGGCTTTGCGGTGGCTAACTAAATTTTATCTGCCGCTGGGCAAAAGAGTTGTCATTATCGGCGGTGATATGCACGGCAGCCAGTTGGGCGAATTCCTCGTCAAACGGGGCCGTAAAGTTACAATTGTCGATACATCCGATGATATCGGCAAAGGACTGGCACCCGAACGAAAAACGCGCCTCCTGTTATGGTTCCGCAGAAAGGGCGTTACCCTTATTCCCTCAATTAAATTCGTTGAAATAACCGATAAAGGTCTGGTTATATCCAAAGATGGTAAAAACCAGTTACTTGAAGCTGACTCCATCGTGACTTCAATGCCCCTGATTGCCGATACGGAACTCGTTCATACTCTCGAAGGAAAAGTTCCTGAATTATATTCCATCGGCGATTGCAAAGAACCCGGGTTAATACCCAACGCCACCCGCGCCGGATGGGAAGTCGGTAACAAAATTTAATTGCTGCTGGCTGTTTGAACCTAAAACATAAGGGAGAGCTTTACGCTCTCCCTTATTGATTATTAAACCGATTAAAACCTATTTTCCGAGAACAATACCGGCCGGGTCAATTTCAGTCCGCAGGATTTTTAACTCTCCGTCGGTGGGCGTCGGGCTCTGGGGAACATTATCCGGGATAATGATATCGAAACTCGAATTCTCTTTAATCTGAGCCACGGTTACACCGGGATGAATCGATACCAACTTTAATTTCTTCGATTTATCATCGAATCCGTAAACGCCAAGCTGGGTAATAACCCGGTACGGGCCGCAATCACGCGGTAAACCGGCCGCTTCGCGGGCACCGGGACCATCCAGATAACCGGGAGTGGTTAAGAAATCGACCTTTTTCACAAAAGTACGGGTCGATTGGTTGGCAATAATCAAAATCAGTTGTTTGGAAAAGGAACTTACATCGTTAGCTCCGCCGCTGCCCGGTAAACGGGTCTTTTGCAGATTCCAATCACCGATAACCGTGGTGTTGATATTTCCGTATATATCCATCTGGGCGGCACCGAGGAACCCGTAATCAATATAACCGGCCTGGGCCATCGACATTACGTCATGCATACTGGTAGCCGCAATGCCGTCCCAGTAGGTCCGGGATTCACCGACTGAAACCGCCAGTTCCGGCATACGGGGACCGACTCCGCCCGCCTCAAAGACCATTACCAGATTAGGAGCGTGAGTCTTTTGGGCTAACATACATGCGATAATGGGCAATCCGGTTCCGACAAAGACTGTTTTATTGTCTTCCAAAACCTTGGATCCCATATAAGCGAGGTATTCTCTTAAATTATATTTAATATCCATCTTTTTTGCTCCTATCTTCTTTAGCCTTCTTTTCGCCAGGGGGCTGTCATCGGTTCTCTGAGGAATTCGCGCCGTTTAAGGTAATTCAGCTTTCTGACGCCGCCGCAGAGGTCCAGATATTCCTCGAAATCCTTAACACCGAAAACGTATTTGTCCAGATACTGCTGGACGCCCTCATCTGTTTTGGAAAGGCTTAACCATTCTGCGATGTGGTCTTCATCATAATAGTATTTATACGGCATTTCGCCCGGGTGTGAGCCGAAGGGGACTTCACAAACCGCATCGACAACGAAGTAAGGAATGATTGTTTTCCAGGGTTCTTTGCGAATTACTTCGTTGCTGACAATCTCTTCTGTAGTGATTATCAGTCTTCTGGCCGCACGGGATAATTCGATATCTTCGGTCGGGGCGCCGTCTATCTGGCAGTTCCCGTATTTATCGCAGCGGGTAACATGGATAAAAGCACAATCCGGGTAAGCCGCCGGAATCAGGGTAATCGGACGGCCGGTATAGGGGTCCTTAACAACCTTGGCCGAGCTATATTTACCGGTATCGGTACCAAGAAGATTGCGGGCAGGGATAAATGGAAGACCCATCATTGCGGCAAGAAAACGCCACTGGTAGCCGGCATTACTTATTTCGGAAATTACTTTACATCTGCCGGTTGAAACCATACGACGGGAGGCCGGAGAAAGACCTCTTAACTCATGCCCGAAGGAATAAGCCGGTTCCACCTTGGCAATAGTGCCACAGCCTATTAACATATCCAGGTCGTGGACTGATGTTTTACCGGCCAGAAGCATATTCCGTCTCTTCTGTCTGATAATTTCATACACGACGGCCATTGAAATTCTTACGTGTCCGAAACCGCCGCTGGCGACATAATCGCCGTCTTTCGTAAACTTCGATACCGCTTCCTGAACGGTCATCGTTTTATCGATAAGTGCTCTGGTCTTATTTTTTTGTACCCATTCCCTGGCTTCATCAGGGTCATGCCAGCCGATAAGTTCACCTTTACCTTCACTCAATATTTCCATTTCTGGAACGCTCATATAATCCTCCTGATTATTCAACGCTTTATTAAAAATAGCGTTACTATTTTAACATCGTTAAGGTTAGTTAATCAAAAAAACAGCATTAATATTATGTTAACTGACTCCAGAATGTAACGACAAACCAACTACGAACGGTTTTTGCACTCAAACGAACCAAGATACTATACTTAATTTAAATGGTTACGAAAGCATTAAACACTACTTTAATCATCGACAGGGCTACTGTAATTAGTAAAATGGGTTACCGTGACCGGACGCCTCCGGAAATGATAATCAGGCGCATTGACGAGCAAATTGAAAATGCGTTAAAACTGGTTAAACCGATGTATTCTTATCATTTCAGAGAGGTTGTCAGTGTTACGGCACCTGATTTTGCTCTGGAAGGCGGACTCAGGTTTTCCAGCCGTATCGTCAGCTACGCCATCGATGGCTGTATTAAAGCCGCCGTCTATCTGGCAACGCTCGGCCCCGGTATGGAGCAAGAAATTATCCGCCTGTTCTCTGAAAAGCAGACTATGGCCGGGACTATCCTGGATACAATCGGTTCTGTCGCAATCAACCAAACACTCAGACAATTGCGAACCGATGTGAAACTCGCCGCAGAAGAAATAGGATTACAGACCACCCGTCACTACGGCCCCGGTCATTGCGACTGGGATATGGAGCAGCAAAATACCCTTTTTCCTGTGTTAGAACACACCGATTTAGGGGTCCGGCTCAATGCTGCCTGTATGATGACCCCCCGCAAATCGATTTCCGGAATCATCGGCATCGGAAAGCTGGACAGAAATAAAAAAGCCCCCTGTAATTTGTTCTGTCAAAAAGCAGCCGTCTGCGAGTACCGCAATATTTAACATTTCTCTTATTGCATTTCACCGAATCAAAACCTATAATATTGACCATATTACTTAACACTATCCAATTGTGAAATCACAGATTTAACGGAGGCTTGTTTCTTCATGCCCGGTACCGAAAACCCGGAAAAAAAACAAATTCTTGTCCGAGAGCATTTATTTACTCAACCCGAATCTAATAACGAGTTCCCCAAACTAATCGGTATTAAATGTAACAACTGCGGTGAAGTGATTTTTCCCAAAAAGACTATCTGCTCCAATTGCTGCTCCACAGATGTACACGAGATATTAATCGGCCCCAGAGGCAAATTATATAGCTTCACGGTTATCTATCAACCTGCGCCCATTGGATACAAAGGACCTGTTCCTTACAGCGTAGTCAAGGTAGAAATGCCGGAAGGCTTGAGGATTACCGGCCCTTCAACAAT
>CAZJQF010000037.1:0-17074 GCA_964547925.1 uncultured Dehalococcoidales bacterium | reverse complement strand
CTTTTATATCCAATTGAGCCATTATCTTGCGTCCTCCCGGTTAGAATATCGGTTTGAAGCCAAGCTGGCGGGCGATAACAAGGTTCATAATTTCCGTCGTTCCGCCGAAGATGGGCATGGCGCGGGCATCCTGATAGAGCCGGGCGATACGGTACTCCGCCATGTAGCCGTATCCGCCGAATATCTGGACCGCCTTATAGGCTACCCGGTTGCACATTTCCGGTATCCACGCCTTTGCCATAGAGACCCTTTTGGTGATGTCCTCGCCCCTGATGAACTCCTCCACGCACGCATGCAGGAAGGTGTTGCCGATTTCCACTTCGGTCGCCATTTCCGCCAGCTCGAAGGCGATGTGCTGGAAGTTGCCGATGGGTTTGCCGAAGGCCTCCCGCACTTTAGCGTAGGCGAGTGCCTCTTTGAGGCATTCATCCGCATAGACCTGAGCCTTAATGCAAAGTTCGAGCCTCTCGCGTCCCAAAGCCTGCATCGTGCACTTGAAGCCTTCGCCTTCCTTGCCGAGGAGGTTGCCGACAGGCACCGGGCAGTTTTCAAAGAATATCTCCGCCGTATCCTGACCGTGACGCCCCATCTTTTCAAGCTGGTGCCGCTTGATGTGTTTGAGGCTTTCCCCTTCGACACAGAGCAGGCTGTAGTTCCTTTTTGGGTCGATGTCCGGTGATTCGATTCTGCACATAACGATTAAAATATCGGCAAACATACCGTTCGTAATGAATACTTTCTGTCCGTTGAGGATGTAATAATCACCCTTTCTGACAGCTTTTGTTTTTATGGCCGCGGCATCCGACCCTGCATTAGGCTCGGTCATGGCGAAACAAGCTACGGTCTCACCGGTGACACACTTCGGGAGAAGTCTTTTTTTCAGTTCTTCGGAACCGTGGTGATATATGTACCGGGTGGAATTATCATTATGGTTCGTGACGCCGATGCACATGGCATCTCCTGCCGTGAGTTCCTGGAGCATAATAACGGTGTATCGGAAATTAAGATTAGAACCGCCGTATTCTTTGGGGAGATAAGGGCATAAATAACCCTGCTTCCCCAATTTGAGCCACGCATCGCGGGGAACGGCTCTGTTTTTATCCCACTCTTCACGATGCGGCGTTAATTCTCTGGCAATAAACTTTCTCAGGGCGAGTCTGAAAGCATGTTCTACCGGGTTATCTTCAAATAGCGGCATCTACTGATCCTCCCGATTTTGAGTTTAGTGTTCCTCTAGTCTTGTACAAAGACGGGGATAATTATAAAATGTCCGGTAACCGTAACGTAAAACGAACGAGGTATATTTTTAGTTTAGTCAGGGCAACCGCATTTTATCATATAAGATATTTTATTCATATCGATAATCTTTATATCATAAGTGCTGTTATTTTTGCACATTTACGTTAAAGTTGGCCTGTTTGGTAATTTGAATTTTTCATTTTTCTTGACATCTTGATACGGCAAGTATTTAAATTAGCTATTACTTTAAGGACGGTCTAAAAATGAATAAATATCCGCATTTATTAAGTCCCATCAAATTAGGCAGCCTTACCTTAAGAAACCGCATATTCGAGGCACCGATGGGCATCGGTCCCTTAACCCCCGAAGGATATTTCACCCCGGATGCGATGGCTTTTTACGAAGCCAGGGCTGCCGGCGGCGCGGCGGCAGTATCCATCGGAGAAGCCTTTATCCATACCAAAACGAGTATGAGCCGGCCCCGTTCCCTGCATCTTATTTCGCTCGATGACCCGGTAGGCTTTCCTTATCTGGGACGGACGGCACGGGCGATGAAACGTCACGGTGCTTTTCCCTGTATCGAGTTGATACACGCCGGCAAGTTCGGCGGTTACGGCGATACCGATTCTGTCAGGGTCAGATACGGGCCAAGCCGTGAAATCACTCCAGACGGTCAGGAAGTATTGGAAATGCCGGAAAAACTGATACTGGAGATTGTAGATGCTTTCGGCCGGGGAGCGGCCACCGTAAAAAAGTTCGGATTCGATATGGTGCTCATTCACGGCGGGCACGGCTGGCTGCTGCATCAGTTCCTTTCCCCTCTGGATAACAAAAGAAAAGACAAGTACGGCGGCAGTCTGGAAAACCGGGCCCGGATTTCTCTGATGGTCATTGATAGCGTGCGTAAAGCAGTCGGCCCCGGCTTTCCAATAGTATTCCGGATGAGCGGCGATGAATTCAGGGAAGGCGGTTATACGCTGAAAGACGGTATCAAGTTCGCCAAACTGATTGACGGCAAGGTCGATTTGATTAATGTCTCGGCAGCTTATCATGATATGCCGCCCCGCGAGTTATTCGTCAGGACTCATCCTACTTATTTTCTGGAACGCGGCTGTAACGTGTATCTGGCAGCGGCGGTCAAGAAGGCGGTCAAGACGCCGGTGGCCTGTGTGGGCGGCATTACCGAAGTGGAGCAGATGGAGCAAATCGTTGCCTCCGGTCAGTCGGATGTGGTAGCCCTCGGCAGAGCATTAATAGCTGACCCTGATTTGCCGAAGAAAGCCGCCGCCGGCAGGACGGAAGAAATAAGACCGTGCGTCCGCTGTCTGACCTGTCTTTCGAGTGCCTGGACGGCCGGTACTCAGGTGTGTACCGTCAACCCGAAAGTGGGCAGAGAATTTGAAAATAAGTTTATGGCACCTCCTCCGGCAAAAAGAAAGAGGGTGCTTATCGCCGGAGGCGGACCCGGCGGTATGCAGGCGGCCATTACGGCAGCGGAACGCGGGCACCAGGTAATCCTGTGTGAAAAGAGCCCTTTTCTGGGCGGCGTGCTTAAATATATCGAAAAAGTCCCGTTTAAGGATGATGTGGTCCGGTTTAGAAAATACCTCGAGTATATGGTGAAGGCCTCGGGCACGGTGGTTATGCTGAACAAGGAAGTTACGCCGGAATTCGTAGCGGCCCAGCATCCCGATGCACTGATTGCCGCCGTGGGGGCGGAACCGGTGGTTCCGAAGATTCCGGGCATCAAGAGTAAGAATGTTGTCCTTGCGAACGAGATTCACAAACCCGGTGTCAAAATAGGGAAAAGCGTTGTTGTCTTGGGGGGAGGATTGGTCGGTTGTGAGGAAGCGGTTTACCTGGCGATGCAGGGGAAAGACGTAACCGTAGTAGAAATGCTGGAGGATTATGCCCGGGACGCCAATACTCCGATTAAGATAGCCCTGGGGATAGAATTTCGCAAGTATAATATCAGGGTAGTAACCGGGACTAAAGGCAAGGCGGTTAAACCGGAAGGCCTGTTGTGTATAAACCCCAAAGGCAAGGAAGTGCTTTATAAAGCCGATACCGTTGTCTGTGCGGTAGGCCAACAGTCGTTAACGTCGGTAGTCGACCGGCTGCGCGGTACCGCACCGGAATTCTTCTGTATCGGTGATTGCGTCAAACCTCAGAAGATTACCGAAGCGGTGACCGCCGGCTACGATGCCGCTTTGGACCTTTAGCTGCAAATGTATTCTGTTAGGAATATAATCGGCTGCTACTTCTGCGCGGCGATTTCCTTGCCCACCAGGTAAGGAAAGGTCAAGCAGTTGGCGCCTAGATGGATTCCGGAAGGCATGAATGAATAATAGTTTGCGTACATGTCACCGATAATAGTGCCTACGGCATAAAGCCCGGGGATTACTTTGTTTTCAATGTCGAGTACCTGCATTTTGGTATTGGTACGCAGACCGCCGCTGACGACCAGTAAAGTCGGTGCCGTGTTAATTTGTCCGTAAAACGGGGCTTTCTTAACCGGGATAAGCAGACCGGGACGTTTGAAGTAGTCTTCATCAAGACCTTTCTTGCAAAAGCTGTTGTATCTGTCTACAGTAGCACTTAAGGTAGCCGCATCCAGACCAAGCTGTTCCGCAAGGTCTTTAAGGCTGTTGGCTTTGCAAATTCGGCCGGATTTAGCCTGAGCTTCCCACTTGGTGATAACAGTTTCAACGTTCACTTCCGGATTTCTAAAGTCCTGACCGTTGTAATACCAGGGAGCCATTCTCTTCGCGTAATCAATATCCCATATCGCAAAGGCGGTAGTGTCCGGCTGGTTCATCTGGGAAAATGCCGCCACCGCACCGGTGGCGTCTTCATTATAGTAGCGTACTCCGTTTTTATTAACTACCAGTCCCTGGAAACTAAGGTATGGCTGCGGGGTAACCGAACCGGGTAAGTTTAACCAGGTTTTGATTATCGGCGCATTCGGAACTGTTTTTTGCCAGGCGGCGCCTACCCAGAGGCCCATTTTATGTCCGTCGCCTGCATAAATACCTCCGCTGATGAGTTGGGCATCGTAGTTTACCGGTTTCGGGTTTATAAACGGCAGCACCTCGGGACAATATTTAGCGACCATTTCTCTGTCCCGGGTAAAATCTCCGGTGGCCAGGACGATAGCCTGCGAGCCGATATATTTAACATATTTGCCTTCTGCATTTTTAGCGATGACCGCCGTGACCCGTCCGTTATTATTCTTTTCGCGGATGAGCTGCTCGGCGACTGTTTTATAATCGATTTTTACCCCTGCTGCCAGGGCATATTTAGCCAGGGTTTTCACGACCAGAGGCTGGCCCCCGGCTGCATCTTCCCGCTGCTTTCTCTTATCGACAAAACAATGAGAACCCGGAAAGCTAGACACGATACCGTCAGGGTCAACGCTGCCTATTTCGATAGCCGTTGTATAACCCGCCGCTTCCATTTTGTCTATGAGCCAGTCCATCGCCTCGCCGCTTTTTCTGGCGAAAAGGCTCCATTTATCTATATCTACTCTGCCGCCGGCCCGGTCTATCTCCTGTTTGAAATATTTCCCGATGTCGTAGCCGATGCCCAGCCGGCGTGTCAGCTTGCTGTTTATGGCGTGGTTGGACCCGCCCCGGGCTACGGGACGAGAACTGGCTGAGATGAGAATTACTTTCAAGCCGTTTTCAGCCGCGGAATTGGCACAAACGAGGCCCGCTGTTCCGGCTCCGATGACTATTACCTCGGTCTTTATGGTTTCACTGATTTTGCTATCCGGGATAGGTTGCGGCGGAATTTCAAAAATATACTTGGCAGAGTTCTTCATATTTCCCCCTTGTTTCAAAGATAATAAACAATATATTATAACCTTCAATGAACATAATTTATCATTTATTTTTCAATAAGTTTACACATAGTTGACAGGTTTAATATTAACCTGTATAATCACCGAAAGGTATATATGCTATACTATTATAATAAAATAAACAAAGAAATGTAAGGAGGTATCAATTCAAAATGGCAGGAACATTAAATGGTAAGGTTGCTTTAATCACCGGTGCAGGTTACGGACTCGGCAGGGCTACGGCTTTAGCTTTTGCTAAAGAGGGCGTGAAAGTTGCGGTTATCGATATTGCCGTCGAAAGAGGCCAGGAGACGGTAGAAATGGTCAAAAAGGCCGGCGGAGACGCAATCTTCATCAAAGCCGATATTACAAAAGAGGCCGAGGTAGCGGCAATGATTAAGAAAATTACCGACACCTACGGGAAGCTGGATTTCGCCCATAATAATGCCGGTGTCGGAGAAACCCCGACTCCTATCCATGAAATGACGGAAGAGCACTGGCAGAAGGTTATGGATGTAAATACAAAAGGCGTCTGGCTTTGTATGAAGCACGAATTAAAATACTTTGTCGCTAACGGCGGAGGCATCATCGTAAATACCGCTTCGGCCGCCGGTTTGCAGGGTGCTCCGATGAATTCAACCTACGCTACATCCAAGTTTGCTGTCGTCGGACTTACCAGGTCCGCCGCTCTGGAATATGCCAAATCGAATATCCGCATTAATTGTATCTGCCCCGCGGGCATGCGGAACACTAACTTACATGATGAGCTGATGGCTTCGAATCCGGCCATGGCGAAAGAGCTGGTCAAAATGATACCGATGGGAAGAGATTCCGACCCCTCCGAAGAAGCCCAGGCGGTAGTCTGGCTTTGTTCCGACGCCTCATCCTTCATCACCGGTGTTGCCCTGCCGATTGACGGCGGCTGCCTTGCCGGCTAAAAGAAGAATTTTGGCATTAATAAAATAATTATTCTTGCTGTTGTTGTATAAATAGCGGATTGAAAAAGGAGCTTAATAAAATGAAAATATTAGGGTTGTGCGCCGGCAGGAAAATGGGGAACAGTGAAATTCTGGTTAAAGAAGCCCTCATGGCTGCCGAAGAGAAATATCATGCAGATGTAGAAATAGTAAGATTAATGGACTGCTTTCTTAAGCCGTGCATCGGTTGTAATGCCTGCGGTTTAAGCTATCTGGAAGGCGGTCTGGGACTTTGTGTAATCAAGGGTGATGATATGCCCTTTTTGCGGGAGAAGATATTGGAGAGCGACGGCATAATTGTCGGCGTACCGGTATACAATAATGCTCCGCCCGGATACCTCAGAGTGCTTAACGATAGAATGGGACCTGCCTATGATGTGGAGTTTGTCAGATGGGCCAAGAAAAAGGGCGCCAAAGTTGATGAAAGATTCTTCAAATCCAGACCCATCGGTTTCATTGCGGTAGGCGGCGGGCCGAAGCATCACATCTTTACGGCATTACCATTGTTGTCACATTTTGCCAAGTCGATGCAGTTTACGGTTGTCGACCAGTTCGGCGCGACCATGTGTGCTGCCCCGGGTCAGGTTTTACTCGATGAGGAAGCCGTTAAAAAAGCCGGGAAGTTAGGTGAAAGAGTTGCCAGCCAGCTCGGTAAACCGAAGGAAGAAATCCAATTTTTGGGTGATGAAGACGGTAACTGTCCGCACTGCCATTCCAACTTGTTGATGGTAGAGAATACCACATCGGTGATGTGTCCTTTATGCGGCCAGCATGCCAAGTTAAAAGTTGACGGTGATAAGGTATCTGTAGTCTTCGATAGTGAAGATGAAGGCGTATGGGGTCCCAAATACAGGGAATGGCACATTCAACATATCGGCGAGCGGCATGATACGGTTAAAGACCATAAGGCTGAAATAGACGAGAAGTCGAAAAAATATAAAACGTACAAGACTTATTCGAAACCCGTAAAATAACTGCATAAAGCCATTCACGGAAGGGTTAATTAAGTTTTAACACAGGAAAGTTTTGGAGGTAATCGATGAAACAATACAAGATGTATATTAACGGAAAATGGGTTGATTCGAATTCAGGAAAGACATCGAAAATTATCAATCCTTCTACCGGGGAAGCAATTGCCGAAGTCCCCGTAGCGGATAGTGTCGATGTCGATAATGCGGTAGCGGCGGCCCGTAAAGCTTTTCCCGTCTGGTCGAAGAAACCGACCAAAGAACGGGCGGCTATTCTGAAAAAGTGGGCGGCTCTTGTGGAAGCCAGCCGTCCGGAAATCACGGCTCTGGATACCGCAGTGCACGGCTCACCGGTAGGACTGGCCAACGGATTTCTTGGTTTTTCCATCATGAATATCGAACAGGCCGCGGAAGAAAGCATCAGAGTGCTTGGTACCGGTACCGTCGTGCCGGGTTATCCCGATGCGTTACCCTATATTCAGCGGGAGCCGATTGGGGTTTGTGCCTGTATCGTGCCCTGGAACGTACCTCTGGCCGTAACGGCAAAAGTTGCCGGAGCTTTAGCCACCGGTAATACCGTGGTCGTTAAACCCGCCAGTATCGATGCAGTTGAATGCATTGCGCTGGTAGAACAATTAGTCGATAAACTGGAACTCCCGCCCGGAACCATTAATGTCGTCACCGGTCCCGGCGGCTCCGTAGGCCATTTGCTGGCTTCACACCCCGGTGTCGATGTGATTGCCTTCACCGGCAGCACCGAGACCGGTAAATCCATCATGGCTGATGCCAGCCAGACGGTAAAAAGATTTTCGGTCGAGCTTGGCGGTAAAAACCCGTTTATCCTGTTGGAAGACGCAAATGTCGATGCGGCGGTCGGTAATGCCATGTTCACGTGTTACTTTAACTCAGGTATGATTTGCGGCTGCCCGGGAAGATTTTACGTCCATGAAAAGGTCTATGACGAATTTATCGATAAATTCCTTAACGCCTCGAAACATCTGGTTGTCGGAGATCCAACGGATCCGAAGACCACTACGGGTCCCGTCGTCAGTGCCGAACACCGGGATAAGATAGAACGCTATTTCAAAATCGGGGTAGAAGAAGGCGCGAAAATCCTGCTCGGCGGTAAAAGGCCCACGGAAGCACCGCTGGATAAAGGTTATTTCGTCACCCCGACCATCTTCGTTGACGTTAAACACACGATGAGGATTGCCCGGGAGGAAATTTTCGGCCCGGTAGCCGTAATAATTAAGTATTCCTCCAAAGAAAACGTTGTGGAAATGGCTAACGATACCCCTTACGGATTGGTAGCTTCTGTCTGGACCCGGGATGTGGGGAAGGGTATCAATATCGCTAATGAACTGCGGGCCGGTACCGTCTGGGTAAATAACCATTTAGGCGGTTCGCCCGGATTACCGACACCCTTCGGCGGGTTCAAACAGAGCGGTATCGGTAAAGAAGGCGCGACTATGGGCATCGAAGAGTTTACCCAGGCCAAAGTTATTGCTGTAACTCTGAAATAAACCGTTAACAACGAAATCAAAAAGGTAGTTTTAAAAAGGATAGTTATAATTGGGCTGTATTCTCTAAAAAATAAATACAGCCCAATTATTACCGGATAAAATATTAACCGAGTATTTTTAAAAGACACTTATATCCGTATTCGTTTTTTGACATTGTATTGACAACCAAAAATTAATGATATACAGTATAGATGTAATGGTATACAGTATATACTATATAATCTCTTAATATAGGAGGGTATTCATATGGTAAATATGGTAAAGGGTGAGGCAGGTAAAGAGATGAATGCGGAAGAAGTTAAAAAATTAAATGTTTTAACCGACAGAGTAAAGAAACGGAGACAGGAATGGGAAGATGCCGTTCCTATTGCGTGTCCGGAAAGCTCGATTGCATTTACAAAATCATGGAAAGAAACCGAGGGTCTTCCTATCGATATACGTTGGGCTTATTCCCTTGAAAAAAGATTGAAAGAATATCCGGCAGTTATCTGGGACGGGGAGCTTATCGTGGGCTCTCTCACCAAACATATTAAAGGTGTCGAATTTCTTACGGCCCTTAAGCCGATGCAGGTAATGGATATGCTTAAAGACGGGCGTTTCGACCGTTCTATGAGCGGTACCACGTCGGCTGCGATAGATGAGAATGATAAAAAACTTCTCCTCGAAGATGCTCAGTATTGGGTCGACAATCTCCCTCCGGATTATATCAACGAGGCCATTCGAAAAGAGCTGGGCGAAGCCCATACGGAGCTCTTTATTGACCGCAGCGGCATTTTTGAAGGTCCTTTCTTGAAAGCTAATCAGGAACGGGGCGTATTTCAGGATAACGGAGCCTGGGGCGGTATTTTATGTCTTCATGCACCGGTAATCGATAAGGGGCTTAATGAGGTCATTCGCAGAGCCGAACAAGAAATTGAAAAGATATCAAAGCAAGACAAAGACGCAGCTTCAGAAAAGTCACCGCTGTATAAAAAATATAACTTATTGAAAGCGATTATTATTTCATGTAAAGCAATTATTACCTGGGCTAATCGCTACGGTGATACAGCTAGAGAATTAGCTAAAAACGAACAGGATGCCAAGCGGCGGAAAGAACTGGAGATGATTGCCGAAATTTGCTATTGGGTACCGGCAAACCCGCCGCGTAATTTTTGGGAAGCGGTACAATCTGCCCGCTTCCTGCATCTTGCCGTTAGAAAAGAACAGCCTTTGCGACCGGAAAACAGCGTCGGCCGGCTTGACCAGATGCTTTATCCGTATTACGAAAAGAGCCTGAAAGAAGGTTTAATCGACCGGCAGAGAGCGGCGGAACTTCTGGGGTGTTTCTGGCTGAAGATTAGAGAAAACGAGCTCTTACAGACGCAACCGCCGAAAGCGAGAATCGCCCCGGCGACCAACCTGCCTGACGTTACCATAGGAGGGCGGGATGAGAACGGGAAGGACGTTACCAATGAGCTTTCCTGGATAATACTGGAAGTAATGCGCCAGATGAAATTATCGGAACCAGCCGTTTACATCCGGTATCATAACGGTATGAGTGATGATTTCCTGCTTTACGCTCTGGAATGCAACCGGGAAATGCAGGGAGGTATTCCCGCTTTCCTTAATGATGAGTTAGGCACCGCAAGGCACTTAGCCAGGGGGGCCACACCTAAAGATGCGGCCGATTGGGCGGCGAGCGGGTGTCTGGGTTACCATATGGAATGCACCGAACACGGCGGCGGCCAGATGCATTTGAATCAAACCAAGATATTCGAAATCACTTTAAATAACGGTCTTGACCCTAAGACAGGAAAACAATTGGGACCGAAGACCGGTGATGTGACCAAGTTTACCTCGATGGACCAGCTTTATGAGGCACTTTTTAAGCAAATAGACTATTTTGCTAACGAGTTGCGTAAGGATTATGCCGTAAGGTGGCGGGTCGACCAGGAAATAGGTTATAACTCCGGTCTGAGTTGTGCCATGCTTTTCGAAGACTCAATACCGAAAGGGATGGCTCCGTCAAAGGGGGGTACCAGATATCCGGACGAATGTACCGGGTGGGTGGGTGACAGAGGACTTACCGATGTTTCCGACAGTCTTGCCGCGATAAAATATCTGGTGTTCGATAATAAAAAGGTTACGATGGCGGAACTGATGGAAGCCTTGAAGTCAAACTGGAAGGGCAAAGAGGATTTACATCAGATGTGTTTGAAGGCGCCGAAATTCGGCAACGACGATAATTATGTCGATGAAATATTCAAAAATGTTGCTCTGAAATCACAGGAAATATTGCAGAGCAGGCCGGACCCGTTCACCGGAGCTAAGCCGTTCCTGTATAAAGGCGGTGCGGCCGGTCATATTATCCACGGCTTATTCGTAGGCGCTTTACCCAACGGACGGAAAGCCGGTACCTCGGTAAACGACGGGGGTACGTCCGCGATGCCGGGTATGGATACTAAAGGCCCGACGGCTTTGATTAATTCCGCCACCAAACTGCCCAATATGATGGAATTTAAGGGCGCCGTGCATAACATGAAGTTTTCTAAAGAGTTGTTCAGCAGCCCGGAAAAACTGCAAAAGCTTCTCATGTTAATTAAGGTATTTTTTGCCCGGGGAGGGTGGCATATCCAGTTCAATATCCACAGTGCCGCCGAATTAATCGACGCTAAAAAACACCCGGAAAAATGGCGTAATTTAATGGTTCGTGTCGCCGGTTATAGTGCCTATTTCGTTGATTTACCACCCAGTCTGCAGGATGAAATCATAGACAGAACCTTACATGAAACTTAATCTCGAAGGGCAGTCGGAAATATGAATGATGGTATAAAAGGGGCTGTCTTCAACATACAGGGATACAGTATCGATGACGGCCCCGGTATCAGGACGACCGTGTTCCTGAAGGGCTGCCCTTTGAAATGTTTATGGTGCTCCAATCCGGAATCGCAGCAGCCCTATCTGGAAGTGTCCCACAGCGACTCTCTCTGTAATAAATGCGGTCAGTGCATAACGGTTTGTGATACTAAAGCAATCTCCGTAGATGATAAGGGTGTGCACATTGACCGGAATCTTTGCAACAATTGCGGCCGGTGTACTGAGGTATGTGTCCCTCAGGCATTAAGAATAATGGGCAAATATATGATAGCTGATGAAGTATTCCATGAGGTTAATAAAGACAAAGACTATTATAAGATTTCCGGTGGCGGCGTAACCGCTTCCGGCGGTGAGCCCCTGTCTCAGGCGGAATTCGTTGCCGCCCTTTTTAAAAAATGCCGGGAAAATGATATACATACCTGTCTGGAAACCTGCGGATTCGGTACTAAAGCGGCTTTAGACAAGGTTTTGCCTTATACCTCTCTTATCTTGTTCGATATAAAGCACATCGATGTAACCACTCACCGGAAACTGACCGGCCAGAGTAATGAGCCGATACTCCGGAATCTCGAATATATTATCGATATGAATATCCCCTTAATCATACGTGCCCCGATGATTCCCGGCTATAATGATTCAGATGCCGAAATAACGGCTTTAGCTCAGTATATGGTAAAAATGAATTTAAAGAAAATTAATTTAATGCCTTATCACAAATTCGGTATCGGCAAATACAAGATGTTAGACCGGAGCTATGAGTTGGCTGATGTAAACGCCTCTAATGAAAACCTGGAAAAGGCAAAACAGACATTCGAATCATTCGGTATCGAATGTGATATCGTAAAATAATCCACCGGCGTATCGATCGGCAGGTGAATTTATAAACCGGTAGTACTTTTAAAAGAGGGTATTGTATCATGACAAAAAAACCGTTAACACTGCTGGCCGTCGGAGATATCATCTGTGATACCTCAAAACCAATCGAACCGTTATTTAAATATGCCGCTCCGGTATTGAAATCAGGAGATGTTGTCGTCGGGCAGGGTGAAATCTTCTTTACTTCGCGGGGTATCGATACCTTTGTAGATTTACGGTATCCGGCGAAACCGGCCCGGATGGAGAGCATGAGGGCTTTACCGTATGCGGGTTTTAATGTCATAACCCTGGCCAGCAATCATGCCTGGGATTCGGGTGCTCCCGGTGTCGAGGACACGATTAACGGGTTAAAAAATTACGGCATCGCTTATACCGGGGCAGGGATGAATTTCGATGAAGCCAGACGCCCCGCTATAATCGAGCGGGGAGGCGTTAAATTCGGTTTTCTGGCCTATAACTGTGTCGGACCTCAGGGATCATGGGCGACCGCCCAAAAGCCCGGCTGTGCCTATGTCAATGTGGTTGCCTCGTATGAGGCAAATTTCGTTGGTTCGGTGCCGCGGGTATATTCCTTCGCTTTGCCGGAAAGCTTAAAAATAATGACGAACGATATCCGAAACTTAAGGCCTCTTTGTGATGTGCTGGTAGTTGCTTTACATAAAGGCATCGGTTTCATTCCGGCCAATCTGGCTGATTATGAACAACAGGTATCTTATGCCGCTCTGGATGCGGGCGCCGATATGATACTGGGACACCACGCCCATATTTTAAAAGGAATTGAACTATACAAAGGTAAACCCATATTCCATAATTTAGGTCATTTTATCAAGATATTAGACCACGGTCTGGGAAATGATATGTCTCCGGAAGACGCTCACAAATTTATGATTGAATTTCAAAAACAGAATGGTGGGCCTTTCTTCTTCGGCCCCAACGCGACGGAAACACCGTTCCCCTCTCCGGAATCGGATATGACTATCATTGCCAAGTGTGTTTTCGAAGGCAGTAAACTGTCCCGGGTCAGCTATATACCGTGCTGGATTAATAAGCAGGAAGTGCTGGAGGTATTGAAGCATGACGAGCGGGGACAGCAGGTTTTCGATTACGTCAAAAATGTAACCAGAGGTGCCGGCTTAAATGCAAGCTTTGCATGGGACGGTGACGAAGTAGCAATTAGTTGACGGAAAACGGTATAATCAATAGAAAAAATCTGACCATAATTACTTAAATAAGCTTTTAAGTGTAATTAAAAGCAGCGAAAGATTTATTAATAAATATAGATAAGGTGCACAAGGTATCGGAAGGGTATTTTCGGGTCTGTTTTCGCAAAATAATAACACAAAAAAGGGTATTAAATAAATGGAAACGAAAGATGTCGAATTGCTTATTACCGTACCCGGTTTTAATAAAGCTTTAAACGCGAGGTTGGCGCGGAAAAAAATCAGTGAAGTCGACCTGAATATTACTCCGAGATGTTTCGATATTATGAAGCTGCTTCACGAACAGGGCCCGATGAACATTTCGGATGTGGGCAAAATGCTATCCATGAGTAAGGCTCAAATGACACAGTTGGTAGCCAAGCTGAAAAGCCAGGGTGTGATTGAAAAAAAGGTAAAAGAGACCGACAGGCGTAACAATATCCTGAGTCTTACTACATTCGGCAAAACCACCGTAAAAAGGCATATCCAGAACTTCGAACAGGCTGCATCGGAAATTATGGATAGTCTTTCAAAACAGGACCGGGACGAGTTAGTAGAACTGATGCGTAAAGTCCAGATAATATTAACGAAAATATAATCCGGGTATAATATCAGTAAAGTAACTATACCGGTTGTTTGTCGCCAAAAATTGTTTTACCGAAAACGATTGGTGTTTTCTCCTTATGATATTTGCAATAAAGGACACTGTTATGAAATGTTTAATTATTTATTTCTCCCAGACCGGTAACACCGAGAAAATTGCCGGGGCGATTCAAGCCGGGGTAAAGAAGGCCGCCGGAAATTGCGACATCATCAGAATGCAGGATGCCAATCCTAGGCGTCTTTATGATTACGATTTGATAGGTCTGGGCTCTCCGGTAATCGGATTAGTACCGGGCAATGTCGATGTATTTATTAAAAACATGAGTTATTTAGGCGGCAAGCATATCTTTTCCTTTTGCACTCACGGGACTCATCCCGAAATGTATTATCCTGATATCATCCGGAAATTAAACAAGCGGGGTTTAGTCGTAATAGGAACGCGCGGCTGGTACGGCGCGGTATATATATCGGCGATGCCCCAGCCTTATCCCACTAACGGCCATCCCGATGAAATCGATCTGAAAGAAGCCGAATCGTATGGCTCTGAAATGGTAGAACTCAGCCGGAAGATCCACGCCGGAAATGTGGCGCTTATACCCCCGGAACCGCCGTGGCCTGACGATGTAACGAAAGAAGACCTGGACCCGTCTGCTCTGGAACGCACTTTCAAATCTATGGTCAAGTTTCACAAAGAAAAATGTTTGTACCCGGAGTGCCGTCTCTGTATGGATAATTGTCCGATGTATGGGATTGACCTGTCTCAGGACCCTCCCGTAATCGCAAAGCCGTGTATAGATTGTGAGTTTTGTGCCCGTATCTGCCCGACCGGTGCCATTGATGAAGATGAGTTCAATGAACTTATGGAGCCGTTTACGACGACACACACGGATTTTATCTTGTCGCCTTTAAGGGCTGCCCAGGCGAAGGGGAAGTTTAGACCGCTGGTGGACATGGACAAGCTCGGCACGGCGCCGTCTCTTTATAAAGCCCGCAAGCATCCCATGTGGATTATCGGCAAGGGTCTGCAATAAGAGAAATTTCCGGTAGCAGAGTAATAATAATTACTCAAGCTGAAATAAGATAGGAACGTTTCCCCGGTTTATTAATTGAGTACAGCTCCGGCTATAAATGACTTTCCAGCCATTTCTCCATATCAGCCATGACCAGAGGGTGTTCCGGTTCATTGAAAATTTCGTGCAGTGCATTTGCATAGCGTTTAATCGTCTTATCTTTAGAACCGATACATTCATATATTGTGTGACTTTGGGCCCCATCGTCACAACCATCGCCTCCCATTAACAAGACCGGTAGTTTTATCTGCGGTAACTGGTCCTGTATTAAATGACTCATATCGAATACGGCTGAGTTTTGCGGAATCGGTCCGTGGTATACCAGCGGATCGCTCTTGTATGCCTGAATTACTGCCGGGTCACGGGTAAAAGACAAACTACTGAGCGGCTGGTTAGGTTTAGTATCCGGCGGACCTATCCTGGCTCCCGAGGTAATAAGTCCCGCCAGCTCATCCTGATATCGCAGCACATAAACCAGACTTATCGCCGATCCCATACTATGACCGACGAGAAATATCTTCTTATCGGGATTTTCTTTGTGTACGATATCGAAAAATGTTTTCAAATCTTTAAGATAATCGGTGAAATGGTCAATCTGGACACGCGCGCCGTCAGACCGGCCGTGTCCGCGGTGGTCGAGAGCATAAATCGCATAACCTTTCGGAATAAAATGGTTTACCACGTTACCGTAACGCCCGCTGTGTTCGCAAAAGCCGTGCGCCAACAGTAATACTACTTTAATATTTTCTTCCGGCCTCCAGGTTTGATAATAGATATTGTAGTCCTTAAACCCTTTGAAATTGCCTTCCTGATGTTTCATGACTCTCTCCTGATTACTATCTTGATATAGCTTTAACTTATATTCGAAAAAATATATAAATTAGTATTTAGGATTTAAGTCGGGATTAAATAGAACGAATATCGATTTACGACAGGAAAAAATATCCGTCCTTAAACCTGATTTGGTATAAAAACCCGATTACAACCGGTACTGCCAAAATTATATTTATACCGGAACTTTTACGCCGTATTTAGTTTCCAGTTCGTCGGCGATTTTCTTTAAGCCTTGTTTGTTAATTGTTAACAGCAAATGACTATAAATGGCTTTCTAACCATTTCTCCATATCAGCCATGACCAGAGGATGTTCCGGTTCATTAAAAATCTCATGCAGCGCATTTTTATAACGCTTTATTGTCTTGTCTTCAGAACCAATAAGTTCATATACTCCCTGGCTTTGCTCACCGTCGTCACAGCCATCACCTCCCATAATTAAGGCAGGTATTTTTATCTTTGGAAGTTCTTCTGGCATATTATCAGTCATTTTAGTTTGTGGTGCGTTTGGTGGCATAGGTCCGTGGTATACAAGCGGATCGTTTTTATGTGCTAGAATTACTGCCGGATCACGGCTGAAAAACGAAGTACTAATTGGCTGGTTAGACACTTTTGGGGGAGGTGGTGGATTTACCCTGGCGCCTGATGTAATAATTCCGGCTAGTTCATGCTGATGTTGCAGAGCATAAGTCAAGCTGATTGCAGACCCCATACTATGACCGATAAGAAATATCTTTTTACCGGGATGTTCTTTGTGCACGATATCAAAAAATGTTTTCAAATCTTCGATGTAGTCGGTAAAACGGTCAACCTGGGCCCGTGCTCCGTCAGACCGGCCATGCCCGCGGTGGTCGAGAGCATAAACCGCATAACCTTTAGGAATGAAATGATTTACGACGTTACCGTAACGCCCGCTGTGTTCGAAATAGCCATGTGCAACCAGCAATACTGCCTTAATATTCCCTTCCGGCAGCCAGGATTGATAGTAAATGTTGTAGTCCTTAAACCCTTTGAAATAGGCTTCTTGATGTTTCATTACTCTCTCCTGCTTATAATCCTTTAATTACTTTAACTTATATTTACATAAAAA
>CAZJQF010000036.1:0-17783 GCA_964547925.1 uncultured Dehalococcoidales bacterium | reverse complement strand
GCGAAAGAGGGCACGGGGGATATCCAGGGACAGATTGAAGCGGCCTTCGGCGGCAAGGGCGCCTGTCTCGAAATTAAGGGTGTTTTCCGCAATCCCAATGAATTTAACGCGTTACGCGAAGCCTTAACCAAGCTGCGGGTTGCTCTGGGCAATACCGAGAGCCAGACCGCCGAGGCGGCTATTCGTCCATATATTGCGGATAAGATACGTCTGGCGTTCGGTCGTTAAACAGCTGTTCCGGCGGCGGGACGAAGATGTTATTATTCACTGCGGGCGGATTCGGATTCGGGTTATTAACCGGCTGAACCGGCGGGCGGCGCAGTATCGGGCGTCTCTGCGGTCGGCGTTGCTGCGGCGGCCGGGGTTGGGCTTGAGTCTGAGGCTGAGCCTGAGCCTGAACTTGAGGTCTGACCGGAGCCTGCGGTCTGGGCAACACCTGCTGGCGAGGCAGCAATGGTTTCGGGGCCTGCTTCGGTTTCCAGCATTCGGCAAGCAATTTGGGCGTGATGGGCAGGATTTTGTCCGCCACGCGGCGCAACTCCTGCGAAGTTTCCTCTTTCCCGAACAAAGCTACCTCGATGTGCTTCCCCATATCCTTCACCGCCTGCAAAGACGGGACGAAATCATTATCGCCGGCGACCAGGATAGCGGTATCGTAATTGTTCTTGAAGCTGTGCGTGAGCATATCTGTGGCTAACTGGACATCGACGCCTTTCTCATACGGGGGCGTGGACGGCCAGTTATTGTAGACCAGGTGACCTAAACGCAATTCGGTATAAGGGATATCCGCGACGCTATCGAAAAACTGGACCTGGCTGATATAACGCTCTGGCTCTTCCTTGCGGGAGACGCGGGCATTATAGTAATAAGTTCGGACGAGATGGCGGTGTCCGATGAGCTTGGCGCAAAACTTACCGAAATCGATATCCGTACGGTTGAAAAAAGACTTCAGAGAGTGGTACATATTGGAACCATCGATGAAAACCATCACGCGTTCCTGGCGGTCATCCATAAAAAACACCTGCTTTCAAATATTAGGTACTTAACATATTATAGACATATTCAGGGTAATTTGTCTTGTCGGCATATCTCCTTCTCCCTCGGGAGAAGGAGACTTTATCCGGAAAGAGGGGTTTACACCCCTCTAAAACACCCGGCTATCAGAACGACAGACTCAGGGTTACTATTCAGTTAGCACTTCGTGTAACCGCAGGAGTGGCATTTAAAACAGCCTTCTTCATAAGCCAGCAGGGAGCCGCAATCGGGACACTGGCCGGAGATGTTCTTGGCGAGGTGTAATTCCTGCACCTTGGGCTTTTCCCCGGCGATATGCTTTTCCAGGACGCTGGCGATAGCATCGGCACAGGAGAGGATGGATTTACCTTCTTCCCACGCGATGGACGGGCAGCGGATGCCGCGGAGTTGTTTCACGACGGAAGTGACATCGACGCCGGAACGCATAGTGAGGGAAATAAGGCGGCTGGTGGCTTCAAGCTGGGCGGAGGCGCAGCCGCCGGCCTTGCCTAAAGTGGTAAAGACCTCGCAGATACCGGTCTCATCGGAGTTAACGGTAACGTAAATATAACCGCAGCCGGTGGTCACACGCTCGGTCACGCCGGTAGTGGTCTTGGCCCGCTTGCGGGGGGTCAGGCCGGTGGCGGGGGCTTCGGATATTTCCGGTTTCTTGGTAGTGGTGAGGGGCTGGGAATCACGGCTGCCGTCGCGGTAAATGGTAACGCCCTTTACGCCTTCCTGATAGGCAAGCTGGAAGACGGTGGCGATATCTTCACGGGTAGCCTCCCGGGCGAAATTAACGGTCTTGGAGACGGCATTTTCCGTATATTTCTGGAAAGCCGCCTGCATTTTAATATGCCATTCGGGAGTGATTTCATGGGCGGTCACGAATATCTTTTTCATTTTATCCGGAACGTTTTCGAAATCGTGCAGGGGCATACCCGAAGCCAGTTTTTCCATCAATTCTTTAGAATAGAAACCGCCGTTTTTAGCAGCTTCTTCAAAATACGGGTTAGCTTCCACCATATTGGCACCATCGAGAATATTATGGATGTAGCTGAGGGCGAAGAGGGGTTCGATGCCGGAGGAACAGCCGGCGATGATGCTCAGCGTACCGGTGGGGGCAATGGTGGTGCGTGAAGCATTGCGGACTTTAAGGCCGTTCGGGCCATCATAAACGCTGCCGCTGAAAGCCGGGAAGACGCCGCGTTCCTCGGCGAGTTCAACGGAATATTTCGTAGATTCTTCATTTACGAAGCGCATGACATCTTCGGCAGTCTGAAGGGCTTTTTCCGTGTTGTAAGGAATGCCAAGCTGGATTAACATATCGGCGAAGCCCATCACGCCGAGGCCGATTTTGCGGGTCTTGCGGGTCATTTCAGCGATTTCGGGCAGCGGGAATTTATTCACGTCGATAACGTTATCCAGGAAATGGACGGCCGTCTTAATCGTGCGGCCGAGACGTTCCCAATCGATTTCAACAGTTTTACCGTGTTTCAACATCAGGGCAAGGTTAACGGAACCCAAGTTGCAGGACTCGTAGGGGAGGAGGGGCTGCTCACCGCAGGGATTGGTGCTTTCGATTTTACCGAGTTTGGGCGTGGGATTATCACGGTTGATACGGTCGATAAAGACGATGCCGGGGTCGCCGGTCCGCCAGGACATATCGACGATTTTATCGAAGACCTCTTTGGCGTTGAGAGTGCCGGCGACTTCTTTAGTGTTCGGGTTGATCAGGTTATAATCGGAGCCGGTTTTCACGGCTTCCATGAATTCGGACGTCACGGCGACGGAGAGGTTGAAGTTCGTGAGAACGGTGAGGTCTTTTTTAGCCTCGATAAATCTCAAGATATCAGGGTGGTCTATATTCAGGATAGCCATATTGGCGCCGCGGCGCATACCGCCCTGCTTGATAACATCGGTAGCGGTATCGAAAGCGCGCATAAAGGAGACGGGGCCGCTGGCGACGCCGCCGGTGGAGCCGACGCGGTCTCTCTCCGGACGCAGGCGGGTGAAAGAGAAGCCGGTGCCGCCGCCGCTCTTGTGAATAAGGGCGGTGTATTTAACGGCATTAAAGATAGACTCCATAGAGTCCTCGATGGGTAAAACAAAACAAGCCGAAAGCTGTCCCAGCTCACGCCCGGCATTCATCAGGGTGGGGGAATTGGGGAGGAATTCGAGGGAGGTCATAACATGGTAGAATTCCTCTTCACGAGCCAACAGATTAGCCTTCGGGTTATATATCTGGTCGGCGGCCGCAATAGCTTTCGCCACGCGGCGGAACATATCCTCGGGAGTTTCGGTAAGGTTTCCCTGCTTATCCTTTTTCAGATAACGCTTTTCGAGAACGCGCAACGCGTTTTCGGTTAATTTTATATTCGATTTAAGTTCAACGGATTTCATTTCAGATTTTTCCATTTCAGGTTTATCCTCCTCTCGTTTGCTGGGTTCCTCGTGGCTGAGGATTTCTTTGACTATGGCGGTGATTTCGTCCTCGCTGGGCTGAATTTTGGGCTGCTTGCGTGATTTGGCCGGCACGAGGTATTCCATACCGGGCAGAGCCTGAACCGGTTTGGATTTCTCCAGACGGGCAATAACCTGACCGGTCAGTTTCTCGATTTTATCTCGGTCGCGGATACCCATCGATTCGGCGTCGGCGAGAACGCGGCGCAGAATTTCCGTACGGTCAAGAGATTTATTTTCTTTTTCACTGCGATTGGTCGGCATTTAATTTCCTGCGAATTTTCTTTATCTGCGGGTGCGGCGGCCGCTCTTCACCAGTTCCGTTGTATCATCAGGAATCAGGGGCAACTGGTTGGTAGGTGCGGAAGACGGTTTGGTTTCCAGCAGGCTGTCTACGGCGTGTTTAAGGTCGGTAATATCCGTAAATTCACGGTAGACACTGGCAAAACGAATATAAGCAATATAATCAATAGTCTTTAATTTCTCCATCACGGCTTCTCCGATGACGGTGCTGGATACTTCAGCTTTTCCGGTCTGGAGAAGGGCACTTTCCACGTCATCCGCAATTTTTTCGATAGTTCCGGTGGGCAGCGGTCTTTTCTCGCAAGCCCGGCGGATACCGGAAAGCAGCTTTTCACGGCTGAATTCTTCCCGGCGCTTGTCCTTTTTGATTACCAGAAAGCCGACCGGCTGAGTCCGCTCGTAAGTCGTGAAACGGGCGTTACAGCTTAAGCACTGGCGTCTCCGGCGTATTCCGTTATCGACATCACGCGAATCGATAACCTTTGAATCATAATATCCGCAATAAGGGCAAAGCATACCAACATCCTATAGGTTGTGGTGACAAATCAAGTTAACCACAAGCCATAGTGATTGTCAATATATTTGAGAAAAATATTTTGGGTATTAAAAAGCCAACTTTCGGGTATTGACAATGTCCTTATTTTACGGTTATAGTTCAACTATTATTCTGTTTTACCGGCAACCAATTCAACAGCGGTCTGCCGGTAAAGATAAAGTTTTAGGAGGAATATAATGGCGTATTTCGTTATGCTGAGCAAATTGACTGCTGAAGGCAGAAAGACAATGATGGAAAAACCCCACCGTATCTGGGAAGTGAATAAAGAAGTGGAGGAAATGGGGGCTAAAATACTGGCCCAGTACGCGATGCTGGGCGGTTATGACTTCATTACGATTTTAGAGGCAGCGAGCAATGAAGTCATCGCCAGGGTGGCATCGAATGTAGGTTCCAGAGGCACTACCGAGCCGACTACTTTTGCCGCTCTCAGTGTGGAAAACCTGATAAAAGAGCTTAATATGGCAAAAGCGATGCGGAAATAGGGCTTTTCCCCAATATCGTATTTCAGTAGAATTAAATACCCTAACCGAAAAAATCGTAACATCAGGGGGTCTTCATATTTTTACGGAGAAGACCCCCTTTGCATATTTAAAATTTAAGGGTATTATGACCAGGGAGCCCTGCATTTCGCGATGCAGGCGCCGCAGGTAGGGGTCATCGTAAATTGTGCGAAACCTTTGTCCAGCGGGTGGGTGGAAGCCTTTATTTTTTCCAATCCTCCGGAGCTGCGGATTACATCATCTATTTCTTTACGGTTCGGATAGCGCGGTAAATCCGGACTGCCTCTCAAGTATTTTCCGTAGACACCGGTCCAGCTGCAGAGCATAATATCCATATCCCGGTATTCGAACACCCGGTTGCCGATGCGGGCAGAAATAACCTTATCCGTGAAAGCCTTCATCGGACATATTTTAAGACAGGCATCGCGGCACTCTTTACGGTTACATATAGCAGGCCCGTCATACATCGGGTCAGGTTCCAGCGGGGCGTTGGTAATGATGGAAACGAGCCTCTGGTGAGCTCCGAACCGGGGACTGACAAATAAACGGTTCAAGCCGATTTCCCCCAAACCGGCGGCTACGGCTGCGTGCTTATGGAGAAAATCCGGGTAGATAAAATTATCGTGACGGTAGCTAAAACCGGCCGGCGGAAAAGGTAACGCCCGGTACCCCTTATCTTCCAGAGTTTTGCTTATCTGAAAAGCAATCATAGAGAGAGACCAGTTGACGATAGGGTAGCTGAACCAGGCATACGGGCCGATAGTCTTGCCTTCCTGTTCGTACGACCCGTGAACGTCACAGATACCTTCGAGCAGGCGCAATCCCAGCACCACGACACTTTTAGCATCTTTCATAAAATACTGCGGGTGGTATTCTTCAGGAGCGTAATCGAATCGTTCTACCGGTGCCACTCCCGCCAAGTCCGCCCCAATTTTTACCGCTGCTTTTTTCACGGAATCAGTTAAATTCATCTTAACCAGACCTCTGATTTAAAAAATAACAATTATTTTATCAGTATAAACAACCAACCTGAAGAATTCAATAAAAAAGGGAGAGGTTTTCACCTCTCCCTTTTAATAATCTGGAGTTTATCGATTTTAGATGAAGATGGGTAACATAACCAGAGTAATGGTGCTAAGTAGCTTAACCAGAACGTGCAGTGAAGGACCGGCGGTATCTTTCAAGGGGTCACCGACGGTATCACCGACGACGGCGGCAGCGTGAGCAAAGGTCTTTTTACCGAGAACGTTGCCGTTCTCATCTTTAAGCTGGCCGTCTTCAATCATTTTCTTGGCGTTATCCCAGGCACCACCACCGTTGTTCATAAATGATGCCATCAGGAGACCGCCGATAGTCCCAACCATTAGAACGGCAGCCACGACCATCGGAGCATCGAAGCCGAGCCATTTGAAGACCAGACCGATAACAATCGGGCCGAGCACGGGAACCAGTCCGGGGGCAATCATGGAACGCAAGCCGGCTTTGGTGGTAATATCAACGGCTTTGCTGTAATCCGGCTTGTGAGGTTCTTGCCCGGGTTTGGGATTAAGGATTTCAGGATCGGCACGGAACTGCCGGCGGACTTCCTCAATAATTTTACTGGCAGTCTTACCGACGGCTTTAATCGCCATAGAACTAAACCAGTAAACCATCATACCCGCCAGTAAAGCGCCGACAAACACCTCGATTTTAGAAAGGTCGACGGATGCCAGCGGATTACCCGGACGCAGATAATTTACGCTATCGATATATGCCTGGAAGAGCAGGAAGGCGGCGAGACCGGCGGAGACCATGGCGTAGCCTTTGGTTAAAGCTTTGGTCGTATTGCCGACAGCATCGAGGCGGTCGGTAATCCTGCGGACTTCCGGACCGGCGCCCGCCATCTCGTTAATACCATTGGCATTATCCGTGATGGGACCGAAGGTATCCATAGATAGAACGTAAGGACAGGTCATTAACATACCCATGGTGGCGACAGCGGTACCGAAAGCACCGGCACCGGCAACACCGCTAAGAGTGCCGAACCAATAAGCTAACATTAGAGAAGCTCCGATTATCAGAGCAGTAGCGAGAGTCGTTTCGAAACCAACCGAAAGACCCATAATAATATTGGTGGCCGGGCCTGTCTTGGAAGCCTCTGCGATGTCTTTTACCGGCCTAAACTTCGATTCGGTGTAGTACTGTGTTATGAAAACAACGACTACACTGGCAACGATACCCACCATACCGGCGGCAAAAAGCCATAACTGTTTGTCCAGCATAAACCAGACGGTAACGAACAGACCGACAACAGAAAGGCCGATGGCGATAAAGTAGCCACGGTTTAATGCATTCATAGCGTTCTCGGACTCTTTAGCCCGGACGCAGAGCAGACCGACCATGCTGGCAATCATACCGAAGCCGCGGACGGCTAACGGGAAGAGAATCCATTCGACGCGGCCGGTAGCCAGGTAAGCGGCAATACCGAGAATCATCGCACCGATATTTTCCGCAGCGGTGGATTCAAACAAATCGGCACCACGGCCGGCACAGTCGCCGACGTTATCACCTACGAGGTCGGCGATGACAGCAGGATTTCGGGGGTCGTCTTCCGGAATTCCGGATTCGACTTTACCGACGATGTCGGCGCCCACATCAGCGGCCTTGGTATAAATACCGCCGCCCAGTTGGGCGAATAAAGCGACGAAGCTGGCACCGAAACCGAAACCAACGATAAGATGCGGTGCAATTTCCGGCTCATTATAGCCGCCAAAGGCGAAGAAGATGACGGTAACACCGATAAGGCTCAGAGCGGTAATCAAGAAACCGGCGACCGCGCCGCCGCGTAAAGCTGTAGTAACAGCTTCCTTGAGGTTTTTCTGAGCAGCGGAAGCACAGCGTACATTAGATTTAACGGCAATGTACATACCGACGAAGCCGGCGACGCCGGAACATATAGCTCCGACAAGGAAGGCAACACCGGTCCGCCAACCGAGAGCGAATCCGCTGTAACCGGCGTCATTCGTCGCGGGCAATAAACCTACAATAACTCCGATAATAATGGCAATACCTATGGAAATCCAGAGAATGGTGCTGTATTGCCGTTTCATAAAAGCCCAGGCGCCCTGAAAGATGATGTCACCAATCTCACGCATTTTGGGTGTGCCGGTATCACGTTTCATAACGTTACGTACTAACCAGATGACGAACAAGACGGTCAGTACGCCGGCGACAGGTACAATCCAGAATAAACCGGGTAACTGCATTTTTTTATTTATCCCCTTTCTGCATATTTTACCTTTTTATTTTGAACCATATTAGTGAGTACCGGAGGGTGCAACCGTCCGGTTACGGCGTTTTTCCAGGTAGACCTTGATATTAGCGAGATGGCGCTTTTTAGCTTCCCCGGACTTATATTTGTATTTCTGGCCTTCCCGATAACAAGCCACAGAACAAAAGACCCAGCGTCCTTTCTTCAGCGGCTGAAGACACATTTTACACAAACGATGTTTATTATAATAGTTAACGACAATTTCTACAACATCGGGAGCCCATAATAAATAATGGTGATTGCCGGTTTTCCATTCGGCTTTGGGGGAAATAATCCCGTCTCTATAGAGCTCGACGACGCGGGTACGCGGTAAGCCGAGCTTACGATAAAGCTGCTGCGTAGAAAGTAAACTATGCCGTGTTGTCCCGTTGTTTTTGACGAGGATTTGTCTAACCCGTTCTTTAGTTCTGCCTATAGTTTCGGCTATATGTTCGAGAGAAGCACCGGATTCACGCATGGCAATAATAGAAACGGCGTTAACCCTGGTGCGGTTTGCGACTTGATTAACCATTTTTCATGTACCGCTCCGGTGGCTAATCGAGCCACCGGAGCGGTAAGAACTCCTATTAGTAAGAATACTCACTAAACCCGGTTCAGTTGGTTAAGCAACTCTTTCCTTAACGAGGGTAGAGACGACCGACGGGTCGGCCAGGGTAGTAGTATCGCCCAGATTATTGACATCGCCGGCGGCAATCTTGGTCAGGATACGGCGCATAATCTTGCCGCTACGGGTCTTGGGCAGGGCATCAGCGAACTGGATTTTTTCCGGAGTGGCAATAGGGCCGATTTCTTTACGGACATGAGCGACAAGCTCTTTCTTTAATTCATCGGTCTTAGGAACGTCGACTTTCAGCGTAACGAAAGCGTAGATAGCGGCACCTTTAACAGCGTGAGGCATACCGACGACGGCAGCTTCCGCAACCTTAGGATGGGCAACCAGGGCGCTTTCCACTTCGGCAGTCCCGATGCGGTGGCCGGAAACTTTAATAACGTCGTCGATACGGCCCATCAGCCAGATGTAGCCGTCTTCATCGCGGCGGGCACCGTCACCGGAGACATAATAGCCCGGGAATCTTTCGAAGTAGGTTTTCTTCATTCTATCGGCATCGCCGTAAACACCGCGCATCAAGCCGGGCCATGGTTTACGTAAAGCCAGGTAACCTCCTTCATTAACATCGGCTTCCGTACCGTCTTCGCGGAGGATAACCGGGTCGACACCGGGGAAGGGGAAGGTGGCGGAGCCGGGCTTAGTAGCGATAGCTCCGGGTAACGGGGTAATGAGAATACCGCCGGTTTCGGTCTGCCACCAGGTATCCATAATGGGGCATTTCCCGCCGCCGATAACGTTGTAATACCACATCCAGGCTTCGGGATTGATGGCTTCACCGACGGAGCCGAGTACTTTAAGGGAAGAAAGGTCATGCTTCTTGACCCAGTCATCGCCTTCTCTCATCAGAGAGCGGAGCAGAGTGGGGGCTGTGTAGAAGATGTTGACCCTGTATTTTTCAATGAGTTCCCACATGCGGTCGGGACTCGGGTATGTCGGTACGCCTTCAAAAATCATAGTGGTGGCACCGGCGGATAACGGGCCGTAGGTAATGTAGCTATGACCGGTAATCCAGCCGATATCAGCGGTACAGAAGAAGGTATCCTCTTCTTTATAATCGAAAATCCATTTGAAGGTCTGGTAAACGTAGAGCAAATAGCCGGCCTGAGTGTGCATAACACCCTTGGGTTTGCCGGTACTGCCGGAGGTGTAGAGGATGAATAACGGGTCTTCCGAATCGAGCTGTTCGGGTTCGCAAACGGCTTTGATATCACCGGCAGCCATTTCGGCATCCCACCAGTAATCACGGCCGGGTTCCATCTTTACTTCGGCATTCGCTCTTTTAACGACGATAACATCTTTAACGGACGGGCAGGAAGCGAGAGCGGCATCGGCATTATCTTTGCTGCGAACGGTCTTGCCGCTGCGGTAATAACCATCGGCACAAACCAAAACAGTAGCGCCGCAGTCCTGAATTCTGTCTTTAAGGGCATCGCCGGCGAAGCCGCCGAAGACGATGGAGTGAATGGCCCCGATTCTGGCACAGGCTAACATAGTAATCGCCAGTTCGGGAATCATGGGCAGGTAGATGGAAACTCTATCGCCCTTTTTAACGCCGTGTTTTTTTAGAACGTTGGCACATTTGCAGACTTCATTATAAAGCTGCTGGTAAGTGAGGACGCGGGTATCACCGATGTCACCTTCCCAGATGATAGCGGCTTTGTTTTTCCGCCAGGTCTTCAGGTGGCGGTCAACGCAGTTGTAAGAGACATTAATTTTACCGCCGACAAACCACTGGTGTTTGCCCTCGGCGAAATTAACCTCGGAAACCTTGTCCCATTTCTTGAACCAGTCGAGCTGTTCGGCCATTTCAGCCCAGAAAGCATCGGGATTACCGACCGATTTTTCATAAATTTTCTTATACTCGGCGAAGTTCTTAATATAGGCTTTTTCGCTGAGTTCCTTGGGGGGATTGAAGACACGCTTTTCTTCCATCATGGAACGGATGGTTGTTTCACCGGTCTGGTTGGATTGGTCTTTTTCGCTCAATTCTTTACTCCTCTTATATAAAGTCTGTTTTCAGGCACAAAACCTCCCTGTAATGTAAACTAGAGAAAACAAGGGAGAGTTGAGTCCTTGACTTTTTTCACAATTATTATATATAGCATACTCTAAAGGGTCGGGCTGACGCACCGACCGATTTGCCTATTCTGGTGTGTAATCTAGTCCTACTTCTCTATTGTCCTAAAGTACAAGTACCTAAAAGCGTTGTAATTTTCTTCTAGAATATATATAAATTACACGAAAAGTCAAATTACCTCGGGCTGCCAATCCTTATTAATCCAGACGCCGATGATTCTGTCCAGGGGCAGATGCCAATCTTTCGCCGTCTGAACGCCGAGTTTAATCTGGGCACGGTGTTGGGTTTCGTCGACCGGATTAGCCGCACAATCATAATGACCGGCGATAATTAAAATTTTGGAGCCGTGGGCTTTTACCGAAATGCCGACCCGGCTTCTGATGGCAGGGATCTCCGGTCCCTGTTCGGCCATAATTTTATCAGGGCCGGCTTCGGTTACCGAATCGATATAATCCAGATGGTACTTATCTTTCATCCAATTGATCAAGGGCAGCTGGACACGTCCGTCAATGCAGTTGATAGCGGTGCCGAATTTCCCGTGACTCATAAACATCTCCAAAATAAGAGGCTGAGAAGAAAATCCCAGCCTCTTAATATTCGCTTTACTATTTGGGGGCGGGGAGCCCCTTAGGCGGTTTAAGGATAGTAAGAGATAAAACCAGGCCGACAACAGCCAAAATTAGAGTAACCAGGAATGCCCAGTCGTAATTACCGAACATGTCCTTAACTCTACCGGAAACCAGATTGCCAATGATAGCCCCGATACCATAGGCGATAAAAACGATGCCATAGTTGGTGCCGTTATTGGAGGGCCCGAAATAAGTGGATGTAGCGGTTGGGGCGATTGCGAGCCAGCCGCCGAGAGCCATCCACAGCAGAACGAAGCAAACTACGTAAACGACAGTAGTACCGGGTCCAGCGAGAAAATACATACCGGCTGAGCCCAGTATGATAAGGATGAATGATACCACCGAAGCGTTGGTTGGGTTAATACGGTCGGTTAACCAGCCGAAAATAGGCCGGCCGCCGAAGTTGAAAATGGCAAAAACAGCTACGAGTGTGGCAGCGGTGCCGGCACTAAGCTGAACGACCTCCTGTCCGACGGGGCTGGCAATACCGATAGCCATCAGACCGGCCGTGGAGCCGAAAACGAAACAGAGAAAGAGGGCGATGAACGATTTGCTTTTAACCATCTGAGAAGGAGTACAGTCGGAGACACTGGCAGCGGATTTCGAGGCACCTTTCCATCCTGCAGGTTTCCATCCGGCAACCGGGAATTTCAGGGTGAGTGAAAGCAGTACGGTCAGAGCCAGGAAAACGATGCCGAAGATGATGAACATAAAGGAAACATCCTGGGCGTTAATTAAAGCGTTGCCGATGGGAGAAATAATGGCGGCGGATAAACCGAAGCCGCCGACGGTTAAACCTACGGCCAGGCCTTTTTTATCCGGGAACCATCTAGTCGAGGTTTGGATGGGACCGCCGTAAACCAAACCTACGCCGGAACCGGCAATTACGCCGTATGAAATGCACAATAAAGCCAGATTAGGAGCGTACTCGGAGATAATTCCGGAAAGCAGCCAGCCTAAACCGACCAAAATACCGCCCATAATTCCGACACGGCGGGGGCCGAATTTCTGAATCAGACGGCCGCCGAACGGCATTAAGAAGGCGAAACAGGCCAGGAAGATGATGAACGGTATAGAGCCTGTCGTCGCATTCAGATCGAAGTGTGTCATAATGGGTTTCTTAAAACTGCTCCAGGCATATACTGCCCCCAAGCACATGTGGAATACCAAACCGATAACGACGAAAAGCCACCTTCCCGTCTCGGCTTTCATTCCGAATATTTTAGTTTCGACTGGTTTCTGTCTCATGCTCAGATATTACTCCTTCATTACCAAACGTAAACCAAGTGTAAATTATATAATAGATAACTCAGCCGATTCCAAATATAAGGGATACGGTTTACGATGCGGAAAATCCCCTGTCTGTGCGTGAATTACTTAATATTACGATTCGGGAATTGCTCTCAATGCACCGACCTGGAATCCGATACCTGAGCGCTCTATCGTCCGATTTATTAATTGTCCTTTGGTACGATACCGATGCTAAAAAATCTTGAGAATTATGGTGAAATAGACTAAAATGATGAAGATGTCTAAAATCAGGGTATTAATAGTCGATGACCACCCGATGATACGTGCCGGAATGCGCAGCCTTCTGGAGTCTGAGGCGGATTTTGAAATAGCTGGAGAGGCAATTAACGGTGAAGAAGCGGTAAAGCTTGCCTCGGAGTTAAAACCGGAAGTAATCATAATGGACATCGTAATGCCCAAGTTAAACGGTGTCGAAGCTACCCGGCAAATTAAACAGGCCAATCCGTCTACCGCCGTATTGGTATTAACGGCCTATTCCGATATTTATTATGTTCTGGGACTACTCGAAGCCGGTGCCTGCGGGTATTTATTAAAAGATACCGGCGGTAACGATGTGGTAAAAGCGATAAGGTCGGTAAAGGCAGGGGAATCGGTTTTGGATCCGGTAGTAACCCGGAAATTGTTGGAAAGAGTCATCCAGCAGCCCGGAAATGTGTCTACTCCTCAGGTTGCCACTCAACTGACGAAACGGGAAATCGAGGTGTTGCAACTTGCCTCGAAGGGATTGAGTAACAAAGACATCGCCGACCGGTTATTTCTCAGTTTAAGGACAGTGAAAGCTCATCTGACAAATATCTTCGATAAAATGGGTTGCGGGAGCCGTACCGACGCAATCATAAAAGGACTAAAGCTCGGCTACATCACTCTTGAAGAGCGCTCCTAAACTTCTGATAAGCCGGAATTCCAGCTGTTGATCGGATATCCGTTTGAATTACACCCGTTGTCTGGGTCTTTTGTTCCAGCGGCTGTCTTTTTTATAGACATTGCCGGCGTTGGATAGCGGCAGGGCCTCAACGATGTTGAGTGCACGGTTGCCGATGATACGGCCGTTAAGAGCGGAAATCGCATCGCGGCCTTGTGAGTGAGAAGGCATTTCGACGAAGCCATATGACCGGGTCTGTCCGGACCCGATATAGCTGTCATTCATGATACGTACCGATGATACTTCTCCGAAGGCGCCGAATTCCCGGCGCAAGACCTCTTCATTTACTTCTAAAGGCAGATTACCTACGTAGATGTTCATCCCAATCAACTCCCCCGGATAAGGCACTATTTAATATCGACTCTTAGTAAGAGTCAAAACAAGCACGGGTTGCATGTTTCTCAACCCGTGCTTATAAAGTTCTAACCTGAACTAATTACCTGGCCGGTTTAACTTTGCTGTAGCAATCGCTGCAATAGACCGGTCTGCCGCTACGCGGTTCAAAAGGTACCTCGGTTTCTTTGCCACACTGGGCACAGACAGCCGGGAACATTTGACGTCTAGCTCTAAATCCACCACCGCCGCCACCGCCGCGTTCTGCTTTGCGTGCTTCACGGCAGGTAGGGCACCGCTTGGGTTCATTGGTATAACCCTTTGACTGGAAGAATTCCTGTTCCTGAGCGGTGAAGGTGAAAGTAGCTCCACAATCGGCACATGTTAAAGATTTGTCCTGAAAACTCATTGGATGACCTCCTTCATCAATATTTTAGTTTGGGGCTTGGGTCATCCAACACTTTGATAGAGTGCATGTTAGCGCTATTAACCAGTTTGTAATAACCTAAACCGAACTAATTACAACTAATTATACTACGCTACGCTAAAATATGCAAAAAACCAGTCGGGGATTGAGCCTGCAAGCGGTTGCGGAAAAAATCTTACGGTGCTAACATTATCCAATAATAACAATCGGAGAGGGCAAAACTATGAAGATAGATATTTTTACCCATATTTATCTCGAAAAATTTATGAAAGCTGTTGAGAAAAAGGCTAATGCTCCTGTAACACAACGGATGATGCCCGTCACCGACCTGTCTCAAAGGTTTAAGTGGATGGATAATAATCCCGATGTGGTCCAGGTAATAACGGGGCAGAACACGGCAATAGAACATCTGGTATCAGAGGAAGATTATATTGCCTTAGTAAAAATTGCGAACGACGAGATGGCGGAACTTGTCGTCAGGTATCCCGACAGGTTTATTGCGGCTGCAGCTTCTTTGCCTTTGAATAACATCGATGCCGCCTTAAAAGAGGCGGAACGGGCGGTAACGCAGTTAAAAATGCGCGGCGTGCAAATCTTTACCCACTTAAACGGAGAGCCGCTGAGTACTCCCAAAATCAGACCGCTATTCGAATTAATGGCAAAATACGACTTGCCGGTCTGGATTCATCCGCAGGACCCGCCCGGCTGGGGAAAATCGCCTTTCGAGAACCAGTTGGAATTCGGGTGGGTATTTCACACTTCGGTGGCAATGCTTGAATTGTCACGGGCGGGTATATTAGACGCTTATCCGGATATCAAATTCATAACGCACCACTGCGGCGGTATGGTACCGTATAACCGGTTAAGAGTAAGGCAGTTCACCGGCAGCCTGAAGAAGTTTTATACCGATACGGCGATAAACGACGTAACATCGGCTTTAATGTGCGGGTTCGACTATTTCGGGGCCGACCATATCGTTTTCGGCACCGATATGCCCTGGTATAACGAGAGTGCGGTAGGTAATACGGTAGGGGCAATCGAAGCGATGGCTATTTCTGCGGAAGATAAGCAAAAAATATTCGAGGGTAATGCCCGGCGATTGATGAAGCTGCCGGGAAAATAGTTAAACTAAAATAATCAGTAATTAAAAAACAGCCCGAAGCCGGCTTCGGGCTGTTTTTTCTTTTAACGGCTGATAGATTCTATTTAAGAATATTGAAAGCAACGTTGACCGTTAAGGTCACGGTGGTTTCGCCTGCGCTAATCGGAGTAGCGGAACCGGCAGTTTCCATTGCTTTCGGGTAGTAATCCCGGTATACCGGCTGGTAATAACCGCTCTGAGTAATATAAGTAGCTTTACCGAGTGTAACACCGGCAAGCTGAGCTAACTGCTGGGCGGTTGTTTTAGCGTCATTCATAGCCAGCTCACGAGCTTCCTCGTAATACTGGGACGGGTCTTCGACGGAAAAACTAATGCCGTTGATTCTGGTAAGGTCTCCGCCGGCTTCAGCCGCAGCGTCGATGATGGTGCCGACCTTGTCCAGGTCGCGGATTTTCACTTCGACGGTATTAGTAACTTCGTAGGCAACGATTTCGCTTATACTCCTGATTTCACTATAAGAATAAACGGGGTTTATGTTGAACTGGGTGGTCTGGATATCTTTATCGGTTAACCCGTTAGCCTTTAAAGCAGCGATAAGCCGGTTCATTGCCTCAGCGGCTTTAGATTGAGCCAGAGCTATGGATACATCACGGGAACTGATCCCGATGTATAAAGTAGCGAGGTCAGGCGTTACCTTAACTTCACCCGTGCCGGTAACCCAGATACCTTCCTGCTGGTTGGAAAGATTGCCGCTGATAGTGCCGGCGGAACCGTTACTGCAGCCTACCAACCCGACTGCCAATAACGCGAATAAGGCGATTCCTATTAACCAGTATTTTTTTAGTTTCATTGTTGTGATTCCTCCTTCAGAATTAAAAATTAGTGTAGCAACTCCCGAATATTGTTTGTATACGTATTTTTACTTATTTCGGTAAGATTATTCTCTTATTTCCGGGTATTTTCTTCCACCTCCTGACCTTTGCTTCGGTTTAATCTAATAAATATACGGCGAAAAAATAAATGTATTACAAAACCGTGTTTACTTTAAGAAACGGCTAAACTGTGGTAAGAAGTTGTGAGCTATGAGCTTTGAGCTTTAAGGTTTGAGCTAACGAGGAAGAGATATAGAGATTGCGGAGAACGTGAGAGCCGGAGATATGCGTGCAGGTGCCGCTTTGAAGAAAATTATAATAGCCTTTCTGAAGGAATATAAATAGCTAAAATTTGGTAGCAGAACGCCGGCGGAACGGTCTGGGATTCACCCCGAAAGCAAAATACAGGGTTACCAACGAAATGAAGTAAATAACCGTAAAAAGAATAAATACGCCGTGATATGAATTCATGCTATCGAACATGAAACCGGCGAGCGGTGTTCCGATAGCCCCGCCGATAACGTATAAGACATTAGTAAAGCCGAACAATAAACTGAAGTCCTTCGTGCCGAAAATATCCCGTGTAACAATCGGCAACAGGGTCGTGGCGGCACTGGTGCCGAGTCCGTAAACGATGACGAACAGCCATACCTTGGGCATGGTATCGGCCTGCATTAAAATTAACATCCCGATAATTTCAATTACGAGAAATAAGATAGTAACATATCGCGAAGAAAGCCTGTCCGCTAACCAGCCGGAGCCCAACCGGCTTATACCGCTGATACCCAGGGTGAAACCGAAAGCCGAAGCGGCCAGAGTGGCCGATATGCCCATATCGGTAATAAAGGAGACTTCGTGGTTGGGGACGGCTAAATCGCCGATAGAGGCGCAGGCAAAGCTGATGCCTAACAGCCACAGAGCCGGACTTTTCAGGTAATGCATGATGCCGGAGTTTTCAGTTTTAACCACAGGCCGGGTTTTAATCTCGACAACCGGTTTAATCGATGTGTCGCCGTCAGGTAAAAGTCCTTTGGATGCAGGATTATCCTTGATAACAAATAAAATCAGGGGCACATTCACTATGAGTGACAAGGAACCGGCAAAAATATAAGTGGCCTGCCAGCCGATGTTTTCTGCAATAAGGCCGACAAGCGGACGGAGCACCATACTGCCGACAGCGCTACCCGCCATAGTGATGCCGAGGGCGGTACCCCATTTCCGGGCGAACCATTTTGAGAGAAGTGTAAAAGAGGAAATCACACCGCCGAAACCGCCGGCGGCGCCCATAATAAATGACAGAGTATAAAAATACCCCAAGCTATTAGATAGGCTGAGTGCGAGATTACACAGGCCG
>CAZJQF010000035.1:0-17801 GCA_964547925.1 uncultured Dehalococcoidales bacterium | reverse complement strand
GGAAAGCCTCAACATATGCATACTGGCTGTAGGAAAGAGCCGCCACAAACATATAGGCAGGTATGATTTCTCCGGTCTCGTCATTAATGATGGCCGTGGTTTGTCCGGCCCATTCTACTTCAATCTGCTCCCCTGGTTTTCGCTGGATATGCATGGTTGCCCGTTTCTTTTGGGCATACCGCTGATAGTGGTAACAAAACTGGGAATACATCAAGGGCTGTTCGTTACTCAGCCGGCAACTGGTACAATACTCGGTCCAGAGTAACCTAAGGGTTACCCCTGATTTTGCCATCTCCTTATGGATGTACTCCAAATCCGGCTGTCGGCGTGAAGCCGGCACCGTCAAATCAGGAAAGAGCAGTATTTCTAAATCACCGTCTGTCAGATCATCCTTTAATGGCCACCCCATGCTCGTTTCCTTTGCCCGTGACAACACCCTTTTCACGGTATTCCGGGAGCACTGGCAACTTGCGGCGATTCCCCGCTGACTGATTCCCCGGCTGTGAAGCCGGAGAATCTCACGATAATTGGTCATTTGTTGACCCTCCTTAAAAAATATTCGTGCCGCTAAGCACGAATATTTTTTAAGGAAAGATGACAGGCGGGTGACTCTCGGATACCGGAAGGGTGGCTCTTAATCGCCGGAACGGTGGCTCTCAAACACCGGAACTATGGCTCAATTTGGTCCGGAATATTCAAGCCTAACCTGCCACAGGTGAGGGATATATCGACCGACCTTAAGGAAATGGCTTCAACAATATGAAGAATCTGGTTTGGATGGACTCATTAGTAAGAGTCGTAAACCACACCGCACTCCCAATAGGAAAATCTTAGCGGATAAAGAACAGCAGGTATTTCTTCTCTGACACGGAAATAATCTTGGAGTTCGTCGTAATCAGAATTGGCCTTTTCCCTAGTAACTTTCTATCGGTGCGTTATCGTTTTCGAAGCACATGTCGACTAAAATTAACAGTTCAACAAAAATTTTGCAGCTTCTTCGCCGGCAATACGCCCGCCGTTTATGGTATAACCGAAGGCATGACCGCTCAGCCACATATTATAGCTGTCCCAATCTTTGGCTCCTGTCTCTACCCCTGCGGCGTAAAGCCCGGTAATCGGGTTATCTTCCTTATCTACCACTTCCATCCGGTGATTTACTTTTATGCCGCCGTGAGTCATGGTTAACTTGATGCCGCCGCGTAAAGCATAATAAGGCGGATTTTTCAGCGGCAGCAGGTGTTTGCTGTCTTTGGCGAAATCAGCGTCGCGCCCGTGCTCGCAATACTTGTTGTATTCGGCAACCCCTGCTTTTAAGCCATCCGGTTGCGCCCCAATCCAGTCGGCTATCTCGGTGAGCGACTGGGAGATTTTCACATCGTTACAAGCTACACCGCTTTTCAGGTCTGCAAGTGTCGTGTCGGCAAAATTAGACCATTGGCGGTCCCTGGCTTCCCCCTTAACGAAAAATGCTTCGAAGGGAGTTAACTCATCCTGTAACATTCGGTTTTTTATACTTTCATCGAATATGGTAAAGGATTCTTTGCCCGGCTGCCGGGAGAGGGCATTGGCGGCTTCGACCGCCACCATGATGCCTTCGTCGCAATAACGTTCTCCTCTGCGGTTTACCCACATTGTACACGGACGCCGCAATAATACGGTAAGAAAAATGGAGGAATTACAGAATGCTTCCCACTCATAAACTACCATTCCGTCAAGGTCCGCGCCGATCTCGGTAGCCATCTTGATGCCGTCGCCGTCATTCGGTAAACCACGCGGCGGGACAAGTTTCTTGCTATATGTAGGGTCGTACTTTTGAATGAGCTTTTCGTTGCCCGAAAAACCGCCCGTACTAATTATTAAGCAAGGCGTTTTAATTTCTATTTCTTTACCGCCTCTCTCTTCAGCTACGATTCCGGCCGCACGTTTATTCCTATCCAGTAAAATACTTTTCGCTCTGGTATTAAAGAGAAACTTGACACCTGCTTTAAGACACTGGTTGTGGCAAGCGTTGATTATTTGTTGTCCGGTTCCTTCCGTACCGCCGGCAACGTGATAAGTATTGGGGAACTGGTTAGGGTAATGAGTGATTATTTGATTGAATATAATACCTTTACTTTCCAGCCATTTAATGGTGTCTGCCGATTTATCGATAAGGGCTCTCAGTAGTCGCGGATTATTCTTCCAGTGCCCGTACGTAACGGCCTGTTTGAAAGTGACATCGGTGGAGGCATCCATACCGAGCTGACGTTGCAGGGGCGTATTTACCGCCAGCAGACCCGCCGGATAAATAGCATTGCCACCCACCTTAGCACGTTTTTCAATAATAATAATGTTTTTAATGCCACTTTCCAAAGCTGATGCGGCTGCTGTTAATCCCGAACCGCCGCCGCCGATAATAACCAAATCCGCTTTGAGGGTATCCTGTGTTTTCTTTGCCATCTGAAATTTCTCCTTTTATATAACAATACTCAATCGCCGGCGCGGGGTTTTTACTGGTAGGAATAAATTCCCTGTCAAATATGGTTTACGGAACCGGCAGAATATTATTCAACGATGCACAATGTTAACCGGGCTGCCCTTTATGCATCTCCAGAATGATACCGAGTTCCTTTTGCAGGTCGACATACGCAAAACCCCGCGATTTACTACCGTCAAGCACCTCCATCAGCGGTTTCTTGCCCTTAGCCGTTAAGTCGGACATAAGAACGTCATAGTCATTGAGTACGAAAGCGACGTGGTGGAGACCCGGGCCGTGTTCGCGGAGCCAGTCCATATAGATACTTTCCGAAACAGGTTGTATCAGCTCTAATTCTGCACCGAACGATCGGCAAAAAGCTATTTTCATTCGCAGGTCTTTCACTTCGCCGTCAACCGTCATACCCTCCATCAAGGCAGGAGTAAAATCGACGATTTCCCAGGGACCTATCCCAAAATTATTGTCATACCTTTTTACGTAAGCTTCTACGTCATCGACGATGATACCGACCTGAAAAAATTTTTCGAAATACTTGTTCATTTATTCTCCTTTAATCGTTAGTAAAATACCTTTACATGTTGGAAACAAATCGGAGTTATTACCTAGTCGAAATCGACCCAAACAGCACCTTTATTTGAACTTTCCAAACACTTCTCGACAAATTTAACTCCGTCGATTCCCATTTCTATCGTCGGGTAATCGAATTCACTCTCTTTAACGTTTTCACCGGCTAATTTCTTTTGTACGGCGGCACAAAAAGAGCTGTAAATATTCGCGTAAGCTTCGTGGTATCCCTCAGGATGTCCGGCCGGTATGCGTGAAAAGGAAGCTGCTGCGGGTTGTAGATAGCCATGCCCTCTGGAATACATCTGGGGAGCCTGTCCCTTCATAGTTACCCGGAGATAATTACTCTTTTCCTGTTCGAACTCAACGGCACCTTTAGTTCCGAAAATGCGCACTTTCAACCCGTTATCGTAACCGATAGCTACCTGGGAACACCAGTACATTCCACGGGCACCGTTATCGTATTTAAGAAGGATTTCGGCGTTGGTGTCCAACTGGCGTCCTGCACCGATTACTTCCAGGTTGGCACATAGTTTCTTGATTTTCAGACCGGTCATATATTGCACCATATTCTCAATGTGAGTGCCGATATCTCCCGTACAGTTAGAGCCGCCGGCCTGCTTCGGGTCGGTCCGCCAGGCTGCCTGCCGCTGTCCCGTTTTTTCCACCGGTTCGATGAGCCACTCCTGCGGATATTCGCCCATAATCATTATGATATCGCCGATTTGCCCGCTCTTAATGATAGCTCTGGCCTCTTTAGCCATCACATGCCCGGTGTAAGTGTAAGAAACGCCGAGCAGGCAATTATTCTTCTCCGCTAGTTTCTTTAGTTCAACGGCATCACTCGATGAGGTAGCCAGAGGCTTTTCGCACATTACGCTGATGCCTTTCTCAAGAAAAGCTTTGCAGGCGGCAAAGTGCACACGATTCGGGGCTGCGACTACGGCAAAATCAATTTTATCGGGTCGGGCAGCTTCTTTCTCGGCCATTTCATTAAAGTGTTTATAGACTCTGGTCGGGTCTAACCGCAGGGCTTTACCGGTCATTTCGATCTCTTCCGGTACATCGGAAAAACAGCCGGCAACTATAGTCGCCGTACCGCTTAAATTGATAGCGTTTCTATGTACCGCACCGATAAAAGAACCGGGTCCGCCGCCTACCATTCCGTAATGTAATAATTTGCTGCTCTCGGTTGAATCGCTGCCTTCGATCATTTGCTTCCTCCTGATATTTAATTAACTGAAAATATTAAAGTCGGGATAGCTGCTTAAAGTTACCTTTAAGCGAAGGATATAGTATTTTATAAACTTCATAATACTTTTCGTATTGCCGACTGTTTTTTCTGTTCGGCTTTTCCGGAGGATTGGTTTTTACGATTGCCTTGCAGGCTTCCTCCACAGATTTGTAAAAACCTGCGCCAACCCCGGCGAGTATGGCCACGCCAAGGGCCGGGCCTTCTTTAGAAATGATCGCTCGGATTTCACAGCCGAAGACATCCGCCAGCATCTGCCGCCAGAACGGACTGGCACCGCCGCCGCCGCATGCCAGCATCTCATCAATCCGTATCCCCATCTCCCTTAAAATATCGATACAGTCGCGTAGAGAATAAGTGACACCTTCCATTATAGCCCTGATTAAATGCGGCTTCGTGTGAATGGCTGATAAACCGAAGAACACCCCCCGGCAGTCTGGGTCGAGATGCGGTGTCCTTTCTCCCATTAGATAAGGCAGATAAAGCAACTTTTCGCTGCCAATCGCAATTTGTTCCGCCATTTTGTCCATCAGGTAATACGGGTCTACTCCCAGTCGTTTAGCTTTTTGTATTTCACTCCGGCAGAAATTATTACGGAACCATTGCAGGGATAGACCCGCTCCCTGTGTAACACCCATCACGTGCCAGGCACCGGGGACGGCACAGCAAAAAGTATGCACCCGGCCCTTCGGTTCGATGGCCAGTTTCGATGAGTGAGCATAAACAACTCCGGAAGACCCTATGGTCGTAAAAGCAGTTCCGTCTGTAACGACACCGGTCCCCACGGCTGCCGCAGCATTATCCCCGCCGCCGCCCACCACAATCGTCCCTTTAGCTAATCCGGTGGCTTTGGCTGCCCCGGCACTGACCTGTCCCGTAATTTCAGGGGATTCATAAACTTTCGGCAGTAAATTCTGTGGAATTTCCAGTTTGGACAGGATTTCACCGGACCATTTTCGTTTCGGGACATCAAGTAACTGCATACCGGAGGCGTCCGAGACTTCGGTGGCGAACTCTCCGGTTAATTTGTATCTAATATAATCTTTGGGCAGGAGAATATGAGCACATTTACGGTATATATCAGGCTGGTTATTCCGGACCCAGAGTATTTTCGAGGCGGTAAACCCGGTTAGCGCCGGATTGGCGGTTATCGATATCAGCCTTTCTGCACCGACGCGGCCGGTAATTTCAGCACATTCCCGGCCGGTCCGCTGGTCGCACCAGATAATAGACCGCCTCAATACACTGCCGTTTTCATCCAGCATAACGAGACCGTGCATCTGGCCGGAAAGGCCGATGCCTTTGATATCGGACGTCTTAATACCGCTTTTACGTATTACGGTAATTATGGTATCCCGGGCAGCTTGCCACCAGTCCTCCGGTTCCTGTTCGGCCCAGCCGTTTTGTTCCTGATATAGCGGATAATCAATCGTGCAGCTTTCGATTGCCTTTCCGCTAAGGTCGAAAAGGACTGTTTTAGTGCCTGATGTTCCGATATCTATACCCAGTAAATAACTCATCGCCTGATCTCTTATATCGAATGGATAATCCCGTAAATTAAATTTTCCAGGTATTCCTGTCGTCCGCTGGCCATCTTAACTTCTTTTAAGCCTAAAGCATGTTGTTCGAGAGTATTTAAGTCTGTTTTACCGGCTAATATATCCGCGCCGATACCCGATTTATAACTCGCATACCTATCGGCAATAAATTTATCTAACCGGCCGTCCTCGATAATCTTAGCGGCGGCTTTTAAACCATAAGCCAGGGCATCCATACCGGAAATATACCCGTGAGCGATGTCTTCAAATTCAAACGAGCCCCGGCGAACCTTGGCATCGAAGTTTAAGCCGCCGTTTTTGAATCCGCCCGCTTTAATTACTTCATACATGCACATCGTGGTCTCATATACATTGGTCGGAAACTGGTCGGTATCCCAGCCCAGTAAATAATCACCCTGGTTGGCATCTATAGAGCCAAAGGCATTATTAATACGTGCCACCCGCAGTTCGTGCTGAAAAGTGTGTCCCGCTAATGTCGCGTGGTTAGCTTCGATATTCAGCTTAAAATCTTTAGTCAACCCGTATTTCTGCAGGAAACCGAGAACCGTAGCGGCGTCAAAATCATATTGGTGTTTCGTCGGCTCCTTGGGTTTCGGTTCGATATAATAATCCCCTTTAAAGCCTTTGCCTCGGGCATATTTAACCGCCATTTTTAACAGCCGGGCCATATTGTCCAGCTCAAAACCCATATCGGTATTGAGCAGTGTTTCGTAACCTTCCCGCCCGCCCCAAAATGTATAACCGGAACCCTTCAGTTTCATCGTAGCATCGAGGGCGTTTTTAATTTGTGCGGCGGCACAGGCAAAACTGTCCGCATTAGGTGACGTGCCCGCCCCGTGCATATACAGCGGGTCGTTAAAAAGATTGGCGGTTCCCCATAGCAGCTTAATGCCGGTCTTTTTCATTAACGACTGGAGATAATCCGTCATTTCCTCGAGATTAACTTTAAATTCCGCCAGGTATTTCCCGGTCGGGGCTACATCGGTATCATGGAAACAATAATAACCTATACCCAGTTTAGTCATAAATTCAAACGCTGCATCGGCCTTGGCCTTGGCCCGCTTCATTGGGTTGGTCTCTCCGTAAGTCCGGTCTATTGTGGCCGCCCCGAACGGATCGGTCATTACGGCGTTCATCGTATGCCAGTAAGACATTGTGAATTTCAGGTGGTCCCGCATCGTTTTCCCGGCAATAATTTCGTCGGGATTATAGAATTTGAAAGCCAGCGGATTACGGCTTTTTTTACCCTCATATTTAATAACCGGGACTTTTTTGAAGTATTCTTTCATCTCATTCACCTTACCCGAAATCTAATTAAGGTTAATCGCTAACTAAAAATGGGCAGCAATTCATGGTCGATATACCATTTGGAGAGCAATAGTGTTGCCAGCGGGTCCGGGGTACCGTCGGTTTCAATAGTCACCCAGCCTTTCCGGTTGTATTTCTTTAACATTCGCCACAGGCCTTTAAAATCGATATTACCGCCGCCGACCTCCCAGAACCACCGCTTCCCTTCTCCGGCAAATTCCGCTCCCGCGGCAAATCTTTCACTGTCCGGAGCTTTTTCCCGGTTGGTATCTTTCAAATGTAACCGTTTAATCCGGTCGTGGTATTTATCATAAAACTTGACCGGGTCGACCCCCATTATCGAGACCTGAGCGGTATCCAGACAGTACGCCACATACCGCGGGTCCGTCATCTCGAGAAATCTTTCGTGGTCGTAAAGATTGATGGCACACCAGAACTCATTGTGTATGGCCACCGTAATGCCTTTATCCGCCGCCCGCCGTCCGATTTCGTTGATGCAGGCCACTGAATTTTTCAATTGTTCCTGAGATAACGGGCCTACCCCATAATACTGTCCGGCCGGCTGCAGGTTGATGGTATCCCCGCCCAATTCGTAGACGAAATCGATTATTTTCTGGTTGAACGCCACGACTTTTTTGAAATTGCTTTTCTCTTCCGAGCCCCAGGCATCCGAAAAAGAACCGGTGATTTTTTCAATCCCTCTTTCCTGCACAAATTCCAGGAATTTTTTCGGCGAACCGAACAGTTGATAAATCGAGGGCGGATGGGTCATCATCAACTCGATGCCGGAAATACCCGCCGCCACGTAATACTTAATAATATTATCCCAGCTCAGGTAGTAGCCGGCATTGCTGCTTTCTTTCTCGAACCATTCCTGAAAACTGTGCGTTTTGGCGTAATTGATATCTCCCCATAATTGCGTCTGGTAAGAGAATTTAAAACTGTCCATATTATTCTCCCTGACCTTTTAATATCACATTGTCCAGATACCACCGCATATACAACAAAGCTCTGGTAACATTTACGGTTTTCTTGGAATCACAAATCACCCAGCCGTCATAACCGGACTGCTGCAACTCCCGGTAAACTCCCGGAAGGTCGATACTCCCTTCACCCATATTCAGAAAAACGCGCTGGGCACCGGTCACCGGATATTCCGCCCAGGTTTTTTTATAATTATTTTCTTTATCTTCAAACGAGGTGTCGCTGAAGCGGACGAATGCCAGATTCCCCGCGTATTTCTTTACCGTTTTCACCGGGTCGGCTCCGGCAATCTTGAGATGGGCCAGATCCGGACTATAAGCAACCGTTTTTTGGTCTAGCTTTTCGTAAAATTTATCGAATGCTTTACCGCGTACCAGGCTCCAGAACTCATTCTTCACGCAGGTCTGAATGCCCTTTTTCGCCGCCATTTTCCCAATCCGGTTAATTGTCTCCACGGTCTTATCGAGATAATCCGTTTCCCAGCCCTTCTTCCCTTTGCCGACATATTTTTCCAGCAGACCGATTTCCGGTGTCGGGGAGATAACCAGTGCTTTACCCTTTAGCTCTTTGAGGTATGCGACTGCTTCTTCCGTCCAGTCTTCCAGCATGACAAACAGCTCATCGGGCTTCCGTCCGGCGGATATTATCTCCGTCATCACATCATTCGCACTGATATGGACGCCCGTAACTTCCTCGATACCGACCTCATTCAGCAGCTTCAGCAGTAATTTGGCCGAACCGTATCTGGCTTTCGCCACGTAATTGCTGATGGGCATACCGCTTCTGGTTAAACCACTGGAACCTGCCGGATTATACGGTAGCTCGATACCGCGGAAACCGGCGGCAGCAGTCAGCTTGAACATCTCTACCCAGTAAGATTTAGATAGCTTCAAAAAGGCACTTGTCTCACTCGTGTGTAAATCCACCATTTCCATGGTGCAGCCAAACTTCATTATTCTACGCTCCTTTTTTCTGTTTCGCCTTTTCGCAGGCTCAGGTTAAAGTCTGCCGGCCTTATATTCTTTGACCATATATTCGCACGCCCGGGCGGTCACCGCCATTACCGATAAGGCCGGCCCGGCCATACCGTTGGTAACAAATGACGCTCCGTCGGTAACGAATAAATTTTTCACGTCCCAGCACTGGTTGTACGGATTGAGCACGGACTTTCCCGGGTCGGTACCCATCCGGGCGCCGCCGACCTCGTGGATCGCCGACCCTACATTCACGCTCTTTTTAAAAGCGATGCGGAAAGCCATTCTGGCGAAGAAATTATCCTCGGGGAATGGATTGGAATCTTTCGCTAAGCCGAAGGGACTACCCAGTATTTCTATCTTGTAGCCGCAGGTTTCTATCATCTCTCTCAAAGTTTTGACCTGCTCTTTCATCATTTCCAGCTCATTCTTGCGGTAAGTGCAGCTGATATGAGGTACCGGAATTCCCCAGGCATCTTTCTTATGCGGATTAACGGTAACAATGTTATCGTAATAAGGCAGCATTTCCCCGACGCTCATAAACCCGAATTTAGCCGGCTTATCGGGCGGTGAATACACACCCCCCACCGTACCCTGGAAAGCGTAACCCCGCAGGAAATTGGAATTCGTCACTCCATTCAGATTTACAAAACGGGGAATATAAACCCCGCCCGCCCTCGGTGCGAGGGGGTCTTGCAGTATCGTTTTATCCGGGTCGGCTACCCCTTGAAAACCCGGCACCGAGCCGTAAACCATCGCACAGGTCTGGTCCATAAAATAATGCCCGAGATTCCCTGTGGAGTTGCCCAGTCCCTTGGGATGCTTGTCACACGCAGAGTTAAACATTACCCGGACCGATTCTAAGGTCGAACCGCAGAGCACGACGATATTTGCGGTGAAATTTACGGCCTGATGGGTTTTACAGTCGACACATTCCACACCGGTCGCTTTGCCGGTATCCTTATCGATGGTTACCCGTTTAGCTATGGTTTCCGTGCGGACATCCAGTTTGCCGGTATCCAGCGCGGCCAGTACCGCCCGCGGCGTCCGTTTTAGATTGGGCGATTCTACTCTGTGGCAGGTTACCCGGCGTTCCGGCCACTTTGCTTCTATCCTGGCTTTAAATATTTTTTCTGCCGGGGTGAATTCGGGCGTCATCGCATAATTGGCGTCCGGTATCTGCGGCAGATTCTCTTTCATTCCGTAGACCCCGATAAAATCCTCAACCCTGCTGTAATACGGAGCCATATCAGCGTAAGATATCGGCCAGTCTTCCCCGAAGCCGTCCCGGCTAGCGGCCTTGAAATCGAAGTCCGAAAAACGGAGCAAAACCCGCCCGTAGGTGTGCATCCGACCGCCGAGCTGCTTGCCCCTCATCCAGATGTAATATTTCCCTGCCGGCATCGTGTAGGGATTTTGCCGGTCGTTCACAAATAAATGAGCTTTCTGCGGGTCGTACATCCAGTATCGGGCCTGCATATATTGTCCCCGGATTGCCGCTTTTAAACGGGGTACTAATTCGATGGCCGGGGCATGCGGTTTAGCTCCCGTATCTTTAAAATCGGCTTCCGAGATAAAAGGTCCGGCTTCAATTAGAAGCACTTCCATACCGGCTTGGGTCAGCTCTTTAGCCGCATAACTTCCGGCGAGACCCGAACCTATTACGATAGCATCATATTTTTTATCGGACATACGTTCCTCCTTTATCGGCCACGGATTAAGTTATAATTCAATAAAAAACAACTGTGAAGTAGAACCCTTTGCTACCCTGTTTATCCCTGCATTATTAAAATATATATTAATCGATTAGTTGTAAATTTAGCTTTTAGATTGAAATGCCGAGTCGAAGGCAGCTCCGGACGGGGCAAAATCAACACTACGTACGAATCGACAGGATTCGATAGCCCCCTGTTCCCGGTTCATACCGGAGTCTTCCCACTCGACGGATAACGGTCCGTTGTAGTTAATCCGGTTAAGCGCCCGGATAATTTCTTCGAACTTGATTTTACCACGTCCCAGCGAGCGGAAATCCCAAAAGCGGCCGTGAGTGCCATGTTCCGCGTGCCCCCCGAATATCCCCGCGTCGGTAGGCTGGTCCGACCACCAAACATCTTTCATATGCACGTGGAAAATCCGGTCGGCAAATTTATCGATAAATTTAACATAGTCGACTCCCTGATACCCCAGGTGGCTCGGGTCGAAATTGAAACCGAACGCAGGGTGGTAATCCAGTGCTTTCAAGGCTTTTTCTGCCGAGGCGATATCGAACGCTATTTCGGTTGGATGGACTTCAAGGGCAAAACGGATGCCTAGTTTCTGGAATTCGTCAAGAATCGGCCGCCACCTATTACCGAATTCGGTAAAACCGGCATCTATCATTGCGGCAGGAGTAGGAGGGAATGGATATAAGAGATGCCAGATGGGACTACCGGTGAAACCATTTATGGTATTTATGCCTAACGTTTTGGCTGCCCTGGCGGTGGCAATAACTTCGGCGGCAGCACGCCGGCGAATACCTTCGGGCTCACCGTCTCCCCAGACATAGTCCGGTAAGACGGCACGGTGCCTTTCGTCGATGCGGTCGCAGACAGCCTGACCGACGAGGTGAGTCGAGATAGCGAATAGTTTTAGTCCGTGTTTGGCTAAAAGGTTTTTCTTTTCCGTACAGTATTGCTCGGTTGCTTTCGGTACCTCAAAATGGTCGCCCCAACAAGCCAGTTCGAGCCCGTCGTACCCGAAATCTTTCGCCTTTTGGCAGAGAGTTTCCAGACTAAGGTCTGCCCATTGCCCGGTAAATAGAGTTACTGGCCTAGCCATAGAATACACTCCTTTTCAAATAGACTTTACCCGGTATTGTTCCGGTTAGCAATTACGATTAGTTTATTAATTCTTTCATTTCGCCCCAAAGTTGTACCAGCTAATATTGGAAAAGTCTACTTTTCCAATATTAGGCAATTCTATTATTAGGGGATGTGATGCTACTTTCCCAATTCCCGGTTTACCTCTGAGGAGATTATCTTCCTAGCACCAAGCGGTACTGACCTGCCCCCACAAGTGATACCACTTGTTAAGTCATAACCGCGACCAAAGTAGTCTCAGGTGCCGGTGGTCGGTTATTTTTGGAGCTGTGCGGTCGCACCTGATTATATTCTCTTTTCCATTGTTTAATCAATACCTTCGCTTCTTCAAGAGTGGTGAAAATCTCCCGGTTTAATAATTCATCTCGCATCCTGCCATTAAACGATTCGATATAGCCGTTCTCCCAGGGACTGCCCGGTTCAATATAAACCGTTTTTACGCCTAATTTGCCCAGCCATTTCCTCACAGCTTTCGCGGTAAACTCCGGACCATTGTCAGAACGGAGATGTGTCAGTATGCCCCGGAAGATAAACAAATTAAACAGGGTATCAATCACATCCTGGGCTTTAATCTTCCGGGCTACCACGGCTGCCAGGCATTTACGGGTATATTCATCGATAATATTGAGGATTTTGAATGCCCTTCCGTCGACCGTATGGTCTATCATAAAATCGTAACTCCAGACATGATCTTTGTACTCCGGCCTCAGCCGGATACATGACCCATCATTCAGCCAGAGTCTTTTCCGCTTCGGTTGTTTCTTGGGTACTTTCAAGCCTTCTTTTCTCCATATCCTCTCCACCCTCTTATGGTTTACTCTCCAGCCATATTCGTTATTCAATAGGGCTGTTATCTTACGGTAGCCATACCGCCCATATTTGGTTGCCAGCGCTATTATATCCCCGGTAAGCTTTTCTTCATCCGATGCCGGAGTTATAGCCCTTCGCTGCGTTGTTCTGGCTTGCTCCAACACCTTGCATGCCCGCCTTTCCGAGACCGCTAATTTCTGAGATACCTTTAATACCATCTTGCGTCTGCGGGACGGGCTTAGAAGTTTCCCCGGGATGCTTCTTTCAAAATCGCGTTATCCAGCGATAAATCAGCTACCAGTTTCTTTAAGCGGGAGTTTTCCTGTTCCAGCTCTTTAAGCCGGCGAGCCTGGTCTACCCTCATACCGCCGTATTCCTTCCGCCAACGGTAATAGGTATGGGAACTTACGCCGATTGATTTGCTGACGGTGGCGATGGTAGCTCCCTGCTGTAGAAGTATTTCTGCCTCGCGGAGCTTGTTAATGATCTGTTCCGATGTAAATCCTTTTTTGAACATTTATTCCCCCTTTTGTGAGATTATACCTGGTATCGTTTAAGGGGGGCACGTCAGTATAATCATCAATCCCCTGGTCTGGACCACCGGCAGTGCCTGGTTGGATAAAAATTTTACCGCAGACAGCGAACCGGAATTCGATTCCGATACCGAAATAATGGAAGCATTGAGAATCGGAGTATTAATCGCCTTTCCTATCGACGAATCTAAAAGCCGGTTCTCCCGCCTTGTTGTTATCGGGGATTCCGATTTCGCAACCAACGAGCATTTTGATAGTGCGAATAACGGCGACCTTTTCCTGAATTCGGTGAACTGGCTCACGGAAGAAACTTCGCTTATCTCTATCCGCCGTAATATCCAGCCTTTCCGCCGTCTGGTAGTTACGGAAGGCCAGAAAAATTTCATCGTTTATTCTAGTGTTACACTGTTACCGTTTTTACTGCTGTTAACCGCCGGTATAATCTGGTGGCGTAGAAAGTAAAGAGATAGCTCGTAACCCGGGAGGGGAGTATTTTGAAATTAAGATACATCCTGATATTACTCGCTATTTTACTGGTTTTGGGAGGAGCATTTTATTATTTTTCCGTTTATCGCCCCGGTACAACACCGACCGAAACCAGAGTCTATCTCTGGAGAATCGACGATACGGATTTGGCACGTATAGAAATCTCCCTGCTAAAAGAGGGTAAAAGCGAGGCTTTTATTAAAATATCCGAAGCAGGGAAGTTCCCGTGGTATTTCGATGACGAACAAAAATCCCCCGTGGATGCGGAGCGGTGGGGAGGCGGTATTCCCTTACTCTTGAGCGGACCGGGTGCCGACCGGGTTATTGTCAAAGAAGCTACGGACGAACAACTGACAGTATACGGTCTAATCCAACCGTCGATGCAAATAACACTTACTTTAGAAAACAGTGACGTTTTGATAATCGATGTGGGAGACAGCACGCCGGATGGTAGTAATTATTACATCCGGCCGCCGGATACCAACGGTGTCGCTACCATCGATTACTTATGGTATGAGGTTCTCAGCGGCCTTGTTCTCAATCCGCCCTATGTCTAAACATCCGAATAATCTGAACTGATCTGTCCCCTGAAAAGTAGTTTAATAATCAGAGATAAAGTGTAATATGATATCTCCTTATTTGTTAAAACTTCTCATCGTATTCTCTATCTCGAAACAGGTGGTATTTTAGCTGCTAGTATATTATCCCCGGAAATGGGCAAGTGAAGCTGACCTTCCCGGACAGCACGAGCCAGATTATTAATTAAGTTAACGAAATCACCGTCCTTGAATAGAAAGTAGCCCTGAGCATTTAGCTTTTCAATAACCTCATATTCCCAACGGTTTGATTCTCTGGCTAATCGGGATATCGAGATTACGCCAACATCGACAGGTATACCCATCGGGCCGACATAGATTCGAACCGTACCGAATTGAAGTTGCTTGCCCTCAGGTGCATTGAGGTATGCTTGAGCAATATTAGAGGCCAGCTGGTCGTTCGGATTTATTTTAGCGGTACCGGAAAATACAAGACCTTTTAAAGAACTCCGATTCCTCTTCCGGTCAAAATCATATTTACACGAGTTCTCGGTTTGTATAATCTTCTCTACCTGTTTTGAAAGGGCGGCACAGGGGATAAACTACCTTGATGAAAAGTCGGTTACCGGTTATTGCCATGACCTGATAAGTTTATTGGAGCAATCGGAAATACCAACGGGGAAAGCTCTGCTGAAGTCTTTTGTAAAACGTATCGTTATAGATAAGGGGCAGGCTACCATTGAATATAAGGTACCGCTACCGCCGGAGACGAAACGTATAGATACTGAGGAAGTTCTGCCTACTGCAACCCTTGGTGGAGCCGAGGGGGTTCGAACCCCTTACCTTCACACTGCCAGTGTGACGTTCTCCCAACTGAACTACGGCCCCATCGGAGAATAACCAATTACCAAGAAACACTAACCAAATAATCAGTTAATGACTATTTAAACAAAGCAATATCTATTTTACACTGCTTTTGTTTCTTTTTCCAGTTTTAGCTGTACCGGTGGCAAAAGTCAGTGCATCCTCTTTCAAATCTACCGTAATAGTATCGCCTGCTTTAGCTTCACCCTTCAGTATCATCGAGGAAAGCGGGTTCTCCACGTATCTCTCGATGGCACGCCTTAACGGTCTAGCCCCGTATATCGGGTCGAAGCCGGTTTTCGCCAGCCAGCCTTTCGCCGCGTCGGATAATTCAATAAGGATTTTTCTTTCCTCGAGTTGTTTCTGCAAGGTCTTTATCATCAAATCGACGATGCTGCGGATTTGCTCTTCGTTAAGCTCATGGAAAACGATAATGTCATCCAGCCGGTTAATAAATTCCGGGCGGAACAAACCTCTTACTTTGCCGAGGACTTTCTCTTTCATTTCCTCGTACTGCTGCTGGCGGGTCTTGGCATCCTCTTTTTTCGTCGCAAAACCCAGCCCGGCTTCTTTCCGTATAAGTTCAACACCCGCATTACTGGTCATGATGATAATCGTATTTTTAAAGTTTACCGTGCGGCCCTGCCCGTCGGTCAAGCGTCCGTCATCCAGGATTTGCAGCAGGGAGCTAAAGACGTCCGGATGGGCTTTTTCAATTTCATCCAGAAGGATAACCCGGTAAGGTCGTCTTCTGACTGCTTCGGTAAGTTGGCCGCCCTCATCATATCCGATATAACCGGGAGGGGCACCGTATAAACGGGAAACAGTATGCTTTTCCTGGTACTCGGACATATCCAGACGGACCATCGCGTTTTCATCATCGAAGAGGAATTGGGCTAATGCCCGGGCAAGTTCGGTTTTGCCGACCCCTGTAGGCCCGAGGAACATAAAGCTGCCTATCGGCCGTTTGGGGTCCTTCAGACCGGCGCGGCTGCGGCGTATGGCCTCGGATACCGCTTTGACGGCATCTTCCTGGTTAATAAGGCGTTCGTGAATGCGGTCTTCCATATTAACCAGCTTTTCCGCTTCGCCTTCCAGCATCTGGGTAACTGGAATGCCGGTCCATTTGGCTACCAGCGCGGCGATGTCTTCTTCCTCGACCGTCTCGCTTATCTTATGTTCCTGCTGCCAGGTATTCCGGGCTTTATTGCATTCATCCTCGATGCGGACCCGTTCCACGCGGATTTTCGCCGCCTCTTCATACTTTGCCTGCTGGGAGGCCGCATCTTCTTCATCTCTGAGCTTTTTAATCCGGTCTTCCATTTCTTTTAGCTGGGGCGGCAGACTCTCATTATCGATACGCTTTTTACTCGCGGCTTCGTCGATAAGATCGATTGCTTTATCCGGTAAGTGCCGTTCGGTAATATACCGCTGGCTCAACCGGGCGGCTGCATCCAGAGCCGCATCGGTAATCTTAATTTTATGATGTGCTTCATACCGGGGCCGCAGCCCTTTAAGCATTTCGATAGTAGATTCGATGCTGGGCTCACCGACGAATACCGGCTGTAAACGTCTCTCCAGGGCTTTATCTTTTTCGATAAACTTGCGGTACTCATCCAGCGTGGTCGCCCCGACCATTTGCATTTCACCGTGAGCCAGGGCGGGCTTTAACATATTGCTGGCATCGATAGCTCCTTCTGCCCCTCCCGCACCCACTACTGTATGCATTTCATCGACAAAGAGGACGATTTCTCCCTGCGAAGACCTGACCTCGTCCATAATCGCTTTCAGGCGCTCTTCGAATTCACCGCGGAATTTCGCCCCGGCAACCAGCGTCCCCATATCCAGGGCAATTACTTTCCGCTTTTTTAAAGAGTTCGGCACATCTCCGGCGGCTATTTTCTGGGCTAATCCCTCGGCGATGGCGGTCTTCCCAACACCGGCTTCTCCGATGACAACCGGATTATTTTTCGTGCGGCGGGTAAGGATTTGCATCACCCGTCTGATTTCTTCATCCCTGCCGATAACCGGGTCGAGTTTGTTCTGGCGGGCCAGCTCGGTCAGGTCGCGGCCGTATTTTTCAAGAGAGCGGTATTTGCTCTCGGCACGGGCATCGGTTACCCTGTGACCGCCGCGTATTTTCTGTAATGAGCGATAAATTTTTTCTTTATCGATACCGAATTGCCCCAGGATACCGGAGGCTTCTCCCTTGGTATCGGAGGCAATGGCAATAAGCAAATGTTCCGTGCCGATAAATTCATCTTTCAGACGCTTCGATTCGGCATCGGCGTTAGCGAATAGTTCGTTAATTCTCGGCGTGGCAAAAATCTGTTGCGTCTGGTAGGTTACTTTGGGCATCTTGTTAAGCGCGTTTTGAACCTGTGTTCTCACATTATCCGGATTGGCACTAAGGTCCCGTAAAATATCTGGTACCAGTCCCTTTTCCTGTGATAATAAAGCCAGTAAGACATGTTCAACATCCCACTGGTTCTGCTGTAACTGCATTACCAGTTGCTGCGAAGAAGTGACGGCTTCCCACGCTTGTTCGGTAAATCTTTCCTGTTTCATAATCTCTCCCCCACACTATATCCTAATTT
>CAZJQF010000034.1:14720-17882 GCA_964547925.1 uncultured Dehalococcoidales bacterium | reverse complement strand
GAAGCATTAGATTACAAATACAAGATTATTCAGGCTATAATCGCGCGTAGAAATGAATTGTCACTCAGTCAACGTGAGCTGGCTCGTTCAATCGGCATGCAGCAACCCGCAATTTGTCGGCTTGAACGTGGCGATAGCAATACAACCATTGGGACTCTATGCAGGGTTGCCCAAGCTCTCAATCTGGACATTGAATTCAAAACGAGAGACTGCGTTAAAGCCTAGTGCAATGAGGATTCTTTAAGGTGGCTATAGCAAAGCGTAACCCACCGTTACTCCATCACCCTCAATATTTGACAGCATTTGCCGATTTAATATATTATCTAAACATAACTGAATATAAATAACAACTGTGAACGAGACTAGTAAGTCTGCCAGCGGAACTCAGAGAGCCCGGTAAGGTGTGAGCGGGCGTTAGCGCAAGAGACTGAATGGACTCGGGAGTTGCCAGCCGAAACCGCAAGGTCTAGTCTGTGCCGGAAAGAGCCCCGTTAGCAAAGCTCAGAGTATCGCTGAAAGGCCGTACTCGACAGAGACGTCCCGTCTTTTATTTTCGGGATAATCAGGGTGGTACCGCGGAGTCAAAACCTCTCGCCCCTTTGGGCGAGAGGTTTTTTTATTTGGCGCAGGAGTTAGTTATGTATAGTTTAACACTCGAAGAACTTAAGAAGTATCAGGCAACAGGCGTCAGTGTCCCGGTTTATACGGAAATCGTGGCCGACCTGGAAACGCCCGTTTCCGTGTTTCTGAAAATCAACCGGAACGGCAACTCGTTTTTGCTGGAAAGCGTCGAGGGGGGCAGGTCGCTCGCCCGTTACAGCTTCATCGGCACCGACCCCTATAAAATTATCGCCACTGCCGGTAAAGAGAAGACCGACCCGCTGCCGCTGATTCAGGCGGAATTAAACCGGCGGAAGGTTTTACCGGTTAAAGGCCTGCCCCGTTTTTCCGGCGGGGCGGTCGGTTATCTGGCTTACGAGGCGGTAAACCGCTTCGAGGATTTACCATCGCCGGAGGCCGACCCGCTGGCACTGCCGGAATCGCTGTTTATGTTCGTCGATACCTTGCTTATCTTCGACCACGTTACCCATAAGATTAAAATCGTCAGCCAGGTGCAGACCGACGGCGATATTGAAACATCTTACCGTCAGGCAACGGAACGCATCGATAAACTGGTTCGCAGACTGCAAGAGCCATTACCGAACCGCCCGCCGCGGGCGAAACAGGTTAAAAACAGCCTGTCGTTTACCTCCAATTTTACGAAAGAAAAATATGAAGCCGGCGTACGGCAAATCAAGGAATACATCGCCGCCGGGGAAGCGATTCAGGTGGTTTTATCCCAACGGCTGGCCAGTAAAATCCAGACCACGCCTTTTGAAATCTACCGGGCATTACGGACCATCAATCCATCCCCGTATTTGTTCTATTTCGATTTCAAAACCTTCCAGATTGTCGGAGCCTCGCCGGAGATGCTGGTGAGGGTCGAGGATGGTATTGTAACCACCCGGCCACTGGCCGGAACCAGACCGCGGGGCAATACGCCGGAAGAAGACCTCCGGCTGGAAAAAGAACTGCGGGCCGATGAAAAAGAGCGGGCGGAGCATATCATGCTGGTGGATTTGGGTCGTAACGACATCGGGCGGGTCAGCGAACCCGGCACGGTGAAAGTCAGCGACCTGATGGATGTAGAACGTTATTCCCACGTGATGCATCTGGTAACCAATGTCGAAGGGAAGCTGAAAAGAGATGTAACCTGCTTCGATGCATTGCGGGCCTGTTTTCCCGCCGGAACGGTCTCAGGAGCTCCCAAGATAAGGGCAATGGAGATTATCGCCGAGTTCGAGCCGGAGAAACGCGGCCCTTATGCCGGAGCGGCCGGTTACTTTTCAAACTCCGGCAATATGGATATGGCGATTTCGATAAGGACGATGGTCGTGAAAGATAAGACCGTTTACGTGCAGGCGGGCGGTGGCATCGTTTACGACAGCGTGCCGGAACGCGAGTACCAGGAAACGCTGAACAAAGCACGGGCTTCCCTGCAAGCCCTCGAGCAGGCGGAGGGATAGAGCAATGTTATTACTGTTAGATAACTATGACAGCTTTACGTATAACCTGTACCAGTATTTGAGTGAACTCGGGGAAGACATAAGGGTTTACCGCAACGACAAAATAACTATTACGGAAATCGAGCGGCTGCAACCGGCGAGAATCGTCGTGTCGCCGGGGCCGTCCACCCCCAAACAGGCCGGTATTTCCATCGAAGTTATCAAACATTTCGGTTCCAGATTGCCGATACTGGGCGTCTGCCTGGGCCATCAATGCATCGGGGAAGCTTACGGAGGCATCGTTAACCGGGCTAGCCAGATAATGCACGGTAAATCATCGTTAATTTACCACCAGAACCGGGGTGTGTTTGCCGGGCTGCCCATGCCGTTTTCCGCTATCCGCTACCACTCACTTTGTGTTTTAGAGAATACGCTGCCGGACTGCCTGGAAATAACCGCCCGGACGGATGACGGCACGATAATGGGACTGCGGCATAAAACTCATCCGGTGGAAGGCATCCAGTTTCACCCGGAATCGTTTATGACACAATACGGTAAAGAGATATTAAAAAATTTCCTGAAGATGAGGAGAAACCCCAATGATTAAAGAAGCTATTCAGACGCTGGTATCCGGCGAATCGTTAACGCAGAACGAAGCCGCTCAGGTGATGGATGAAATTATGGAAGGCAAAGCCACGCCGTCGCAGCTCGGCGGCTTTCTGGTCGCGATGCGGATGAAAGGCGAAACGCCGGAGGAGATTGCCGGTATGGTTACGGTAATGCGGACCAAAGCCTTACGCGTAAATACCGCCGGACCGTTATTGGATATCGTGGGGACGGGCGGCGACAGTACCGGCACCTTTAACATTTCTACCGCCGCCGCTTTCGTCGCCGCGGCCGCGGGTATTAAAGTAGCCAAACACGGCAACCGGGCCGCCAGCAGCAAGTGCGGCAGTGCCGATGTGCTGGAAGCCCTGGGCATCAAAATCGATCTGACGCCCTTGCAGGTACAGGATTGTATCGAACAGGCCGGTATCGGTTTTATGTTCGCCCAGTCGTTTCACCCGGCGATGAAGCACGTCGGACCGACCCGCCGGGAACTGGCTATCCGCACTTT
>CAZJQF010000034.1:0-14620 GCA_964547925.1 uncultured Dehalococcoidales bacterium | reverse complement strand
CCGCTGGATTTTAAAGCTGCCTTAAAATCGGATAAAGGTATCCGCCTGATTGCCGAAGTGAAAAAAGCCTCGCCGTCGAAAGGTATCATCAAAGGGGATTTCGACCCCATTGAAATTGCGATGACCTATGCTGTGAACGGGGCCGCGGCTATTTCCGTACTGACCGAGCAGAACTATTTTCTGGGGCATCTCTATTACTTAAAAGCCATAGAGGAAGCCCTGCGTAATAAGTGTATTCCCCTGCTGCGTAAGGACTTCATTTTCGATGAATATCAGGTTTACGAATCGCGGGCTTTCGGGGCCGATGCATTATTACTCATCAGGGCGATTCTTACCTCGGCCAGGCTTAAAACTTTGCTGGAATTAAGCCGGAACCTGAGCATGAATTGCCTTGTTGAAGTACACAATGAAAAAGAGCTGGAAACGGCGCTGAAAACCGGAGCGGAAATCATCGGCATCAACAACCGCGATTTGCAGACCTTCAAGACCGATTTGAAAACTACGGAACGCTTACTACCCCTGATACCGCCGGGGAAAACCATTGTCAGCGAAAGCGGCATTAAAACACGAGCGGATATCAAGAAACTGGAAAAGCTCGGGGTTAACGCGGTGCTTATCGGAGAGGCTTTTATGGCCGCCCCGGATATCGCCGCCAAAATGAGAGAATTATTATGACCAGAGTTAAAATCTGCGGCTTATCGGATACAGAATCTGCTCTGGCAGCAGCGGAAGCCGGGGCCGATTATCTAGGATTTATCTTCGCCCGGAGTAAACGGCAGGTTACCGCCGAAAAGGCAGCTTCCGTAATCTCTGAAATACGGAAGCTGAATAAACCGCTGTTAACCGTGGGGGTCTTCGTGAATGAAGAATCGGCAGAAGTTAACCGTATCGTTGAATATTGCCGGCTGGATTTCGTGCAACTCAGCGGGGACGAAACCCCGGCTTATTGTTCCCAGATGAAAAATCCCATCATAAAGGCCATTCACATCTCTCCGAATGAAACAGGTGAGACGATTAATAAAAAAATTAAAGAGTATCGGGATTATTTGAAATACCATAATCCGGTGTTTCTATTAGACACCCATTCGGATTCAACTTACGGCGGTACAGGTCAAATTTTTAACTGGAACTTAATATCCGGGCTTCCAGCGGAATATCCAATCTTCATCGCCGGTGGATTGACACCGGTTAATGTCGGCGGACTGGTAAAAAAATACCGGCCCTGGGGAGTCGATGTATCGAGCGGCGTGGAAACCGGTGGCAAAAAAAATATTTTAAAAATTAAGACTTTTATAGAAGCGGTAAAGAAGGCAGGGTAAAAATATGTTAGTGATTATGAAAAGTGATGCTGATGAAGCACAGGTAAATGCGGTAATTCAGGAAATTGAGCGGTTGGGATTCCGGGGCATCCCGATTCCCGGCGTGCAGCGTACCGCTATCTGTATCGTAGGAAATAACGGGCAGGTCGATGATTACCGACTGCTCAGTCTGCCGGGCGTAAAGGAGGCTCTCCGCGTTACCAAGCCGTACAAATTAGTAGGCAGGGAAACGCACCCTCAACCCAGTTTGATAAACGTCGGCAATGTGACCTTCGGCGGCAGTAAGCCGGTGATTATGGCCGGGCCGTGTGCCATCGAAAGCGAAGACCAGGCACTCACGATTGCCAAGCTGGTCAAACAGGCTGGAGCCCAAATTTTCCGCGGCGGTGCGTTTAAGCCAAGAACCTCGCCTTACAGCTTTCAGGGACTGGGAGAAGACGGCCTGAAAATCCTCCAAAAAGTCCGTGAAGAAACAGGGTTATTCATTATCACCGAAGCTACCGGTACCGATAATATCGACGTTGTCGAGCAGTATGCCGATATCATCCAGATAGGAGCCCGGAATATGCAGAATTATTCCCTGCTGCGGCGGGCCGGACAGGCAGCTAAACCTATCCTTCTGAAGCGTGGTTTTGCCGCTACTATCGAGGAACTGCTGATGTCCGCGGAATATATAATGTCCGAGGGCAACAGCAAAATTATCCTGTGCGAACGCGGCATCCGCACCTTTGCCGATAATACCCGCAATACGCTCGATTTGAGTGCTATTCTCGCGATAAAAGAACTCAGCCATCTGCCGGTAGTAGTCGACCCCAGTCACGCCGCAGGAAAACGGGACTACGTCATTCCGTTATCCCGGGGGGCTATCGCGGTCGGAGCGGCTGGAATTCTGGTCGAAGTACATAACAATCCGACACAGGCATTATCCGACGGCATTCAGTCATTATACCCGGAGCAATTCGTGACTCTGGTAAAAGAAATAGAAAATTTGACCGGTTTATCTTTGAAATAGCGGAGGGAGTGGAAATGTTACCTGATACGAAAGGTTATTTCGGAGCATTCGGCGGACGGTTCGTACCAGAAACTTTAATGCCGGCGCTGGACGAATTATCTGCCGCTTATAAGAAAATTAAAAAGGATAAAGGATTTTGGGCGGAATTCAAGCGGTTATCCCGCGATTATTCCGGACGGCCGACTCCCCTATACCACGCAGCCAATTTCAGCCGGCGTTACGGAAAAGCACGAATATATCTGAAACGGGAGGATTTAGCCCATACCGGCGCACATAAAATTAATAATGCTTTGGGACAGGGACTGCTTGCGGTGAGGCTGGGGAAAAAACGCATTATCGCAGAAACCGGCGCCGGACAACACGGCGTGGCCACTGCGGCCGTCTGTGCCATGCTCGGTCTGCAATGTGTCGTCTATATGGGAGAAGAGGATATGCGGCGGCAGGCACCGAATGTTTCCCGGATGAAACTGATGAATGCCGAGGTAATACCGGTTACCAGCGGCAGTAAAACCCTGAAAGATGCCATCAACGAAGCCATCCGCGACTGGGTGACCAACGTTCAAACCACTCATTATATGCTCGGTTCGGTAGTCGGGCCGCATCCCTATCCTGCGATTGTAAGAGATTTTCAGTCGATAATCGGGAAGGAAACGAAAACCCAATCGCTGGCACAGTTCGGCCGTTTACCGGATTATATCGTGGCCTGTGTGGGCGGCGGCAGTAATTCCATCGGCATTTTTCATGACTTCGTTCCCGAAAAAAGCGTTAAACTTATCGGGGTCGAAGCGGCCGGTAAAGGTTTGAACACCGGAAAACACGGGGCGACATTAGCCGCGGGCACAGTCGGCGTATTGCACGGGGCGAAATCATACGTTTTGCAGGATAAAAACGGTCAGATAAGCGAAACCTACAGCGTTTCCGCCGGACTCGATTACCCCGGGGTGGGCCCGGAACACAGCTTTTTAAAGGATACGGGCCGGGTCGAATACGTCACCGCTACCGATGATGAAGCTTTGGAGGCCTTTCAGTCCCTCAGCCGGACGGAAGGTATTATTCCCGCGCTGGAATCGTCTCACGCCCTCGCTTACGCCGCAAAACTGACGGAAGGACTGCCGGAAGACCGGATAATAGTAGTTAACCTGTCCGGCCGCGGGGATAAGGATTTAGACACCGTGATGCAAACTCTGGGAGGTATCTAAATGGGTATCGAGAATATTGCTTCAAACAGACCCCGGCGGAAAGCTCTGGTCGCTTATGTGACTGCCGGTTACCCTTCAATCGAAGCCACTTTAAAGGTGGTGCCGTTATTAGCGGAGAGGGGCTGCGACTTAATAGAATTGGGAATTCCTTTTTCCGACCCGCTGGCGGATGGTCCGGTCATTCAGAATGCCAGCTATCAATCTCTATTAAAAGGTATCACACCGCAAAAGTGTCTGGATATCGCGGCTCAACTCAGCACCAAAGTAAAAATACCGCTGGTCTTTATGACATATTTCAATCCGGTTCTGAAATACGGACTGGAACAATTCGTCAATGCCTGTGATTCCTCCGGTATTCAAGGACTGATTATACCGGACTTACCGCCGGAGGAAGGTCTCGAACTCGAAGCAATCACCCGGCAAAACGGCCTCGACCTGATTTATTTACTCAGTCCGGCCAGCACCGAAGAGCGAATAAATCTGGTGTGTCGGAAATCGAGAGGATTTATCTATCTGGTCTCCGTGACCGGCGTTACTGGGGCACGAAAAGACCTGCCATCCACGCTCAATCAGTTTGTAGCCAAAGTTAAAAAGGCATCTAAAATCCCCGTTTTCGTGGGTTTCGGCATCTCTTCCGCCACACTGGCCAAACAAGCGGCGGAAACTGCCGACGGTGTCATTGTGGGCAGTAAAATCATTCAATTAATGGAAGCCGACCCGTCCCTCGATTCGGTTGGCAAATTCATTAAAGAATTAAGAACCGCACTCGATGCAGAATAAAAAGACCTTTGTGATAAAGCTAGCTGATTCGGTCGACGTTCGGCTTATCTTCATTCTCCTCTTTTGGAAGTGAAGTTGCATCCAAGACAGTTTTCGGAGAAATTGCATCCTCGACTTGAATAACAGCCTGAGGCCCTATCTGCAGGGCTGCTTCCAGAGCACCTTCGGCAGCCTGTTGCATGGCAGCCTCTTCCTTTAAATTCAGAAGCTGAGCGGTATTCCGGGCGCCGGCGATGGCTTCGGCAGCCGCCTGCTTTAAGTTCCCCCCGATATCACTGGCCCCTTCCACTACACCGTAAGCAGCTCTGTGAATAGCATGGTATGGGTCGACGCTGACTTTGTTCAGAGCTCCGACGATACCCACCATTGCCGGACCGGCGACCTGGTTAATTTCTGCCGGTGTCTCTTTCACGGCGTGAACGGCTCCTCTCGCCGTGTAGCGGGCAACTTCAATATCTTTTTCCAGCGGACCGACTCCCGTCCGCCATAACTGTACTAACTCATTGTGTAACGACCGGGCTATTTTAACCGTGGTCCGGCTGCCCCGTATCGCGGCAATTGTTATCGCCTTGGCCGTATCGGCTAACTGATATGCCGTAACCCCGATAGCTACATCGAAACCGGGCACCCGCTCCAGAAAACTCTTCGGGAACATGTTAATAAAACTGGAATCGGGTAACGAAGTGACTGATTGTATGGCTGAGCGTGTTTGCTTCCTCAACTCATCGAGTACCACTTCCCGTCTGGCTTCGCCCTCTTCACGAAGGCCTGCCAGTACATTTAACGTAAACAGCCCGATGATGAAAGTCAGCACGAAAAGAAAATCCAGCCCGGTAAAGTGTAACACTCCCAAGTTGAATACTGTATTCGGGTCGATCCAGGTCAGGTCCAGCGACAGCGTCCGCCCGGCGAATAAATAACCCAAAAACCCGCCTAATATAGGGCCGAGACCGGCGCCCAGATTGGTCGCCAAAGACGCTCCCGCCAGATAGGAAACCGAAGGTGCCTGCACCGCCAGTTTATAACCGATGGTACCAACGGTCAGCGTTACTCCGGCCGCGGCTACTCCGGCAAAAATGTGCAGGATTATTAATAGAGGAATCGTGAAAAAATACCGGTCGGGCATAGAGGTGAAAGCCCAGCCCAGTATGACCAGCAAATATAATGACGCACATATGGATAAAACCGATTTATTACTGAACCGGTCGGCCAGCGGTCCCCATACCCTTAAAAATAAAATATTGAAAAACTGGCTTAATACGCTTAAACCGATAACCGTTGGTAAAGGCAGCCCGATCCGCTCCAGCATATATACTGCAAAGAACGGGACGGCCATATTCAGGGCAAAGTTCAAGGAAAACAAAAATTTCATCAGTTGCCGGAAATTCCGGTCGTGGAACGGCATCGTAATGATTTCCCATAGAGACGTCCGCTCCCCCATGGATTGCTGCATTAACGGTTCCGGCATTAAAGTCATAAATACCGGGCTTAACATTCCGAGAAAGAGAGCCCCAAAAAGTAAAACGTAGGTGTAACCGAAAATAGCATTATCCGGAGATGCCTGCCCGTTCCAGTATTGGACAAAGAACGCCGCCCCGATACCGAAAACTGCGGCGGCACCAGTCGAAAAGGTTAACCGTCTGGAGAAAAAACGTCCCAGGATGTTTTGCGGCACAAGATCCCGGATCCAACTGTTCCAGGCGCAGTTGGTAATTGCTAAAAATACACTCCGGATGGCCATCAATATCAACAGCGCGGAAATAGCCGCCGCTCCCGGGGTTTCCATAAATACCGGAATCAAAGCCATCGGGAACCACAACAATTGTGCCACCAGCCAGAATGATACGGCAATAGCTTTACGCAACCGTATCTTCTCAACCAGCCAGATAGTCGGTATTTGAATCAATTGCATGATAAACGGGATAGCAGCTAAAATACCGATCTGAAAGTTATTCGCGCCCAGAGCCAGCGCGAACGCTGCCAGAAGACCGCTAGTCGTGATGCTCGTAAAACCGAGTGAAGTCATACCTTCCACGGCCATCATACGAAGACCGTGAGCTGTTTCTTTCTCGGAAAGAACCGGTTTCGGCCTGAAAATATTCATAAATTCAAAATGCCAGGGATTGCTTCCCCCGGCATCAATCCCTATTTTCAATTGTGAAAGTGATAAATCAGCTTCTCAAGGGAAAATATATATGAATTTGAGAGTAAAAACAAGTGGAAAGCGGGGATAATAAGCAACGGCCGCTCTTATGAGCGGCTGTGCCGTGCTGTTATCGAGCGATAATCTATTATTCGCCGCTTCTGATTTTGCGGACGAATTCTCTCATTTTCTCTTCACTGCGCAGTGTTTTGCCGCCCTTATCGTAATGCGTGATATCCGCTCTGTCTCTGACCGGGCGAGGATTAGCGGACATGGCCGCATACCCGAGAGCCATCATATCGTATATCTCGAAACCTTCGGGGATTTCCAGCAAGTTCTTAATCAAACAGCCGGCATAAGGGGTAGATACTGAAGAAACCCACTGGCTGCCAAGGCCTAAAGAAGTCGCGGCAAGGTGCATATAAAGAAAGGCACTCGCCAGGCCGCCCCGGAAGGCCTCTTCCCGGGCCGAACTGTTATAGCGCCGGTACATCGGTAAGCCGATATTCGAGCGGGCATCCCCGACACATAAAATGAAAACCGGAGCGCCGCTGAAATCGACACCGGGGGCGTTCGCCGCCACGGGTGGTTTCGTCTGGCCCTGCCAGGCTTCCCGCGTGGCTTCCATTTTGTTCATGTTCAACATACCGTCCTTACAAATCTGAACGATAGCATTTTTTAATTCCGGGTTTTTGATGACAAAAAACTCCCACGGCTGGAGATTGTAACCGGACGGGGCAAAACGGGCGACATCGATGATTTTATCGACATAATCGTCAGGTATCGGGTCCGGTTTAAAGCGGCGCGAGCTGCGTCTTTGCTGTACCAAATCTAATAAGTCCTCGTATTTCATCTTACCCTCCGTAAAATCTAATACTCACATTTTAGTATTACGTTACGTTACTGTCAAGTCGTTACGTTATATTGACAATAACCTTTTATGTTGTTACCATCAAATTGTATGAGCAACAAACCGGAAAATACAACTCCCCTGCTGCAAATCGGAGAGCTAGCTAAAAAGGCAAAGGTTAGCATCCGAACCGTACGTTTTTACGAAGAAAAAGGCCTCTTGCAGCACTCTAACACAACCTCCGGCGGTATCCGGCTCTACACTAACCGAGATGTCAACCGACTGGTATTCATCCGGCGCCTGAAAATTCTCGGCTTAAGCATCGACGAAATTAAACTATGCTTGGGAACTTTAAATCCGGAAGACGCCCGTCAGGTCAGGATTAGCCATACTCTCGAACTACTAAATATGCAAAAACAAAGAATAGAAGAGCAAATGTCCAGTCTGGCGGAAATGCAGAACGAAATTGACACCACTATAGAAAAAGTAATCAAATGCCAGAAATGCGGAGCCCCTAGATGCTCGGATACTTGCGTTAATTACGGCCACATTCTTTAATAACCACTAAACGCTAATAAAAAAGACCCTGTAATCTGAATTACAGGGTCTTAAAATATAAATTTATTTCTCAGGGGACACCTAGCTCTTTTTCTCTTCCTGCTCTTTATGCATTTTACGGAGCTCGTTCTTCATAATTTTACCGGTAGCGTTTTTCGGTAAAGCCTCGATGAATTCCACCGATTTCGGAGCTTTAAAACGGGACATTCTGGCTTTGCAATACTCGATCATCTCTTCGGAGGTACAGGTGCAGTCTTTCTTTAAAACGATAACCGCGTGAACTCTCTCTACCCAGTATGAGTCCGGTACACCGATAACGGCAGCTTCCAAAATATTCGGATGCTGGTATAAAACCTCTTCGACTTCACGGGGGAAAACGTGCTCGCCGCCGGTGATAATCATATCCTGCTTGCGGTCGGCGATATACATATAGCCCTTCTCATCGAAATAAGCCAGGTCGCGGGTGTGCAGCCAGCCATCGATAATCGTTTCGCCGGTCTCCTTCGGCTTATGCCAGTACTCCAGCATCATTTCCTTGCTTTGCAAAATAATCTCGCCGACTTCTCCGGGAGCGCAGTCTTTGCCGTTCTCATCGACGATTCTGGTGTGCACCTGAGCGATGGGGCGGCCGCAGGAAACCAGTATTTTTTGTTCTTCCGGGGTGCCATAGGCTACCTTGTGCTCCAGCTGCTTTAATGTACTGATGAGAGGACCGCTTTCCGTCTGGCCGTACTGCTGGCAGAAGACGAGACCGAATTTTTCGATACCCTTCTTCAGTAAAGCCACCGGCATCGGTGAACCGAGATACGATATCCGGCGCAGGCTGCTGTGGTCGTATTTATCGAAGTCCGCCAGGTTGAAAATTGCGGCTAAAGCCGTTGGAACTAAGGCAACCGTCGTCGCTTTTTCATCCTGAACGGTTTGCATTACCACCTTTGCATCGAAAGATTTCAATAAAACGGTAGTGGCCCCGGCAAAGAAAGCCACCTGGAAGAACTCCTTCGAGGCGATATGGAATAACTGCAACGCCAGTATATTGATATCACTCGCCGCAACCGGCAGGGCAGACATATTAACCAGACAGTTCTGAACCATTTTGCTTTGAGTATATAACGCACCTTTCGGACGACCGGTGGTGCCGCTCGTATAGATAATGGCCATCGGGTCGGTCTCGGCAATTTTTACATCCGGCTCTTCACCGGAATTAGCTTTAATCAAATCCTGAATATACGGCAAACCGGCGACGCCCTGTTCCAGCGTAATCACGTGCTTAACTTTAGTTAACTGCGGGCGGAGTTGCATTACAGTATCGGCATACTCTGCGGCCACGAAGACAATACTGGTTTCGGAATAATTGATAACATATTCGAGGTCGGCAGCGGAGAGACGGGGATTGAAAGGTGAAGATATAAAACCGCCCTTCCAGGCAGCCCCGAAAACATAGGTAACATCCAGAGTGTTCCAGGACAGGATACCGATGGTTTCGCCCTTTTTCACGCCCAGAGCCTGAATTGCCTTGACTAGGCTGTTCACTCTCGCGTTATATTCCCCGAAAGTGCACTTTTCCTTCTCGTAAATAAAGGCCGTGTTATCACCGCTCAGCAGAGAATGGCGGTAAATAACATCCGCAAAAGTTCCGACGGGGTACCTGGATAATTCAGCCAATATCTTCCCGGGATTTTTTGCCATGGTCTTCTCCTATCGGATACTGATATTATTCACCCTTAAATTTGGGGGAGCGGCGGTAAGACATCGAAGTAAGGCCTTCGCTCAAATCTTTGGTATTCACCAGACCGCCCATCGCGGACGTCTCGACAAAGAGACCGGTCCTCTGGTCGGCCTGGGCGCCGTAATACAGGGTGCTTTTCGCTAATTTCTGAGCTAACGGAGCCCCGGAGGCCAGCTTCTTTGCCGTCTCCATAACCGCAGACTCAAATTTATCAGGCTCGGCTACCATATTCACGATGCCCCAATCCAGGGCTTTTTCCGGCGTAACCGGGTCAGCCAGCAAAATAATTTCTTTCGCCCGGGCGGCACCGAGGAGTCTTATCAAACGCTGCGTACCGCCGAAACCGGGCAGCAAGCCCAGATTGAGTTCGGGCAGACGTAAAACGGCCTTTTTATTCATAATACGGATATCACAGGCGAGGGCCATTTCGAAGCCGCCGCCCATCGCCGCACCGTTGAGTGCCCCGATGATGATTTTCGGGAAAGTTTCGAATCTGGTAAACAAATCCTGTCCGGTCTGGGAGAAGATACTGACGGTATCCACTTTACCGGCCGCAAAGGTAGAGACATCGGCCCCGCCGCAGAAATTATTCCCGGCACCGGTTAAGACGACACACTGCACATCCGGAGAGGTTTCACAGACATCAAGGGCTGTATTAATCTCGGCTAAGAAGTCCAGATTCAGAGCGTTCGCTCTGGCCGGACGGTTAAGAATTAATTTGGCTACTTTAGTCTGGACATCGATATCCAGCTTCACGAATTCATAGTTACCCGGTCCGTAAGTATAAAATCCCTGTCCGGTCTTGCGTCCCAGTTTACCCTGAGCAACCATATCGGTAAGAACTTTAGAGCAATTATAGCGGTTGACGTTGTAGGTCGCTTTCAGACGCTGCATTTCCGCCACGATTTTATCGATGCCGAAGCTGTCGGCCATCCGCAGGATGCCGCGCGGGTAGTTACAGCCTAATATCATACCCTTATCGATTTCCGGAATCGTGGTGGCGCCCTGCTCGAGAAGAATGGCGGCTTCGTTAACCGTAGGAGCCAGAACCCGGATGGGGTCGAAATCGGCTCCGGCATTCATCGGTATTTCGTTAGTCTGGCCGGCGTCCCAATCGAAATAGCCGCCCTTGGTTTTCTTGCCGTAACGGCCGGCTTTATAGTTTTTGTCGAGTAACGGCGCCGGGCCATAGCTCGAATCCAAAGCCTTGGCGAAATATTCCATGATATGGTGAATCGTCTCGACCACACCGCCCTCAAGGGTATCGCTGATTTCGAACATACCCAGCGGTAAGCCGAGCTTATATTTAATAGCAGAGTCTATCTGCAGCATGCTTTTGCCTTCGCCCTGCGAGAGTGCCCAGTCCGCTTCGTTAGCCATAATCAGCCAGATGCGGTTGACCAGAAAACCGGGGACGTCTTTGATATTAACCACTTCGCGCCCCATCTTCTTAGCCAATTGCATCGCCGCTTCCACAGCGGCATCGGAGGTTTTTTCCCCTTTAATAATTTCAAGGAGGGACATAACCCGGGGCGGATTGAAATAATGCGTACCGACCACCATTTCGGGATGGGCCGCACCTTTAGCCACTTCGGTAATGCTTAAAGAGGAAGTATTGGTTGCGATAACGGCATCGGCGGGACAAAAAGAAGTGGCTTCTTTTAATACTTTTTGTTTTAAATCAAGGATTTCCGGAACGGCTTCCATAATGAAATCGGCATCTTTAACGGCTTCTTTCAAATCCAGAAGGAAAGAAATGCGGCTCATTATTTCCTGCCGGCGCGGTTCCGTCATCGAACCTTTAGTTACCAGACGGTTAAAAATACTATCGATGATACCCTTGCCGCGCTGAATATACTTATCATCGACATCTCTGATTTTGACTTCAAATCCGGACTCGGCGGCAAGCGCACCGATCTGGGCGCCCATCGCACCCGCACCGAGAACAACAAATTTCTTAATCTCTTTCATCTGTCGGAACTCCTTCTATTTTTTACTAATCACGGGCTCACAGGCGAAATATTGAGACGGGAAACGTCATTTTTTTACGAGCCCTCCAACCGATATCAGAAAAGTCACGCAAATAAACCGGAGGGAACGTAATAAAAATTTGTGGTATTTTACCAGTATTTTTCAGGTAAAGGATACCAAAATCAAATTCCTTTTGTCAATTAGTCAGACTCGATGGAAAACACCGGGAATTATTTTATTTTTCTTAATTACTTCTTAACAGTCACCTGATAAGATATGACTATATAATTCAAATTAAAATTACAAGAGAGGAGGAGGTAAACAATGTCACTGAAGAAAAAGATTGTTTTAGGGGTTGTTATCGCCGTGGTCGTTTTGGGAACAGTGGGTGGACTGGTAGCGGCTAATACGGATACTACTACAACCGCCATAGTAACAGATAATCCGCAGGATACTTTACTGGAGAAAGTTGCGGGGAAGTTAGGGGTAAGCGTAGATGAACTGAAAACCGCTTTCCAGGAAGCCAGAACCGAACTGATGCAGGAAAGACTGGATGCCCGGCTGGCCGAACTTGTCGCTGACGGCACCATTACCCAGGAACAGGCTGATGCTTTTAAGGAATGGATAAATTCCAGACCGTCCGACCAGGAATTTCGGGACGCCCTGCAAGCATGGCGGGATGCCAATCCCCTGGCCGGTACGGACGTTCCGTTACCCGGCATGAGAAATTTCGGCAGATCTGACCGCGGACCCCTTATGAACAAATTCAATATGGGCGGACCCGGAATGTGTGAACCCGGCACGGGTATGGGCCCCGGCCCAATGGGTAATTTCGGAGATATACAATAAGCTAACGCCTGTTTAAAAGTGAAATCGTCCCCGGATAATAGCCGATTTTCACGGGGTACCGGATGAACAGGCCTAACAAGGGAATATTGAAATATCGGGTGAAGCGGAAGAAGAAGGAAGTGAATTAATAGCAGGAACCGACAGTATTAATACGGAGTTTTTTCTCCTCCGATCGACGGTACCCCCACCGATAAAGCAAGGCAAGCAGATCTACCACGCTTGCCTTGCTTCTTTTTAGCCTCACGTATTTGCGCTGTGTATTTTATTAGGGTTAGAATTAAATCTACCGATAAGAACCGGAGGTTGATTTTATTTTGGAGCCCGGACTATTTAATATCCCGAGAACTGCCGCCGAATTACAACAGCTCAGAGAACAGGTTTTCGACCTGAAGAAAAAGCTGAACGCCATTATTGTTGCCCATAATTATCAGGTCAGTGAAGTACAGGATGTCGCCGATTTTGTCGGCGACTCTTTCGAATTAGCCCGGCTCTGTGCGGAAGCCAAAGCGGAAATGATTGTCTTTTGCGGCGTTGATTTTATGGCGGAAACTGCCGCGATTCTTAATCCGGAAGCGACGACACTCCTCTCCGCCGCTACAGCCTGCTGCCCGATGGCAAATATGATTACCGAGACCGACCTTAACGAGTGGAAAGCCAAATACCCGAAAGCCGGCGTTGTATCCTACGTTAATACCTCCGCCGTAATAAAAGCCGGGAGTGATATTTGCTGCACCTCTGCCAACGCGGTCAAAGTGGTGGAATCACTGCCTCACGAGGAAATTCTCTTCGTTCCCGACCAGAATCTCGGCCATTTCGTCTCCACGAAAACTAAAAAACGGATAATTCTGTATCCCGGCTTTTGTATTACCCACTCTAAACTTACCGCCGTTGAAGTAAAAACGGCAAAAGAGAATTATCCTGAAGCTAAAGTAATCGTGCACCCGGAATGCCGTCCCGAAGTGGTGGCTATCGCCGATGCCGCACTCAGCACCTCTCAAATTATTAAATATATTAAAGAAAGCCCGGTGAAAAGCTTTTTAATCGGTACGGAGGAAGGCATTCTCCACCGGCTTTATAAAGACAACCCGGATAAAAATTTTTATATTCTTGCGAATAGCTTCATTTGTCCCAATATGAAAAAAACGCGACTGGAAACCGTCATCGAAACTATGCAAACCGGACGTAACCGGATTACAGTCCCGGAAGATATCCGAATTAAAGCTAAAAAAGCCTTGGACCGAATGCTGGCGGTGAAATAATGCCGAAAAACCGGGCGTCAAGCTATTATGATTACATTATCATCGGCAGCGGCATTGCCGGACTGTATTCCGCACTGCTGGCTAATGAGATTGGCTCCGTACTTATCGTCACGAAAGGCAGCATCGACGATACGAACACCAAGCATGCCCAGGGCGGTATTGCAGCACCTATCGGTGAAAATGATTCGGTCTCATTACATATCCAAGATACGCTTAGTGCCGGAGCCGGTTTGTGCGACCCGGAATCAGTCCGGATACTCGTATCCGAAGCAACCGACCGCATCGCCGATATGGTCAGGTTCGGCGTAGCTTTCGATACCATCAACGGGGAAATATCTCTGGGAAGGGAAGCCGCCCATTCGGTTTCGCGGGTGCTTCATGCCGGCGGCGACGCCACCGGCGAACGCCTGGAAACGACCTTGAGCCGCCGTGTCAGGGAAAACGGCATCCGGGTTCTGGAATACAGTTTAGCTACCCGGATTTTGTTATCCAAGGGGAAATTACAGGGCATTCAGGTTCTGGACAGCCGCAGCGGATTTATGAGAGATTACGGCTGCAAATACCTGATCCTGGCTACGGGCGGGGCCGGTCGTTTATTTAAACACACGACTAATCCGGACGTAGCCACCGGCGATGGTATTGCCCTCGCTTACAACGCCGGAATTGCGATTTCCGATATGGAATTTTTCCAGTTCCATCCGACGGCGCTTCACCTGCCGGGCGTTTATCCCTTTTTGATTTCCGAAGCGGTCAGAGGCGAAGGCGGTGTATTACGCAACAACCAGGGACGGGCTTTCATGGCTGATTACACTCCTGAAAAGGAACTCGCCCCGCGTGACGTAGTAGCCCGCAGTATGATTTACGAAATGAGGAAAACCGGACGGAATTCGGTCTTACTCGATATTACCCATTTACCGGCTTCACAAGTTACCACCCGCTTCCCCCATATTT
>CAZJQF010000033.1:8514-18276 GCA_964547925.1 uncultured Dehalococcoidales bacterium | reverse complement strand
CATTCCGTTACCACTTTTAACGTCGCGTCCCATAATTCCCCGATTAACTCAAATCCCTTCTCGGCGATACCGATGCCCCCCGGATATCCGTCATAAATGAATACCTGTGCCTTGCCGGTATCGGCATGGTAGGGCGTGGAAACCCCGCCGATATCGTTACGGTCGCACAGGGCGAATAACGGCAGAATCCCGATGGCGGCGTGTTCCGTGGCGTGCAAACCCCCGGCAAAATCGCGGTGGGCCGATTCCAACCGGGAAATGGCTTCTGCCGGTAGATCGAACCAGAAAGCCACCGTTTGAAAATGAAGCGGCGGTAAATCGAGCGGTTCTTCCCCGATGACTTCTTCGGTGTACTGCACTTTCTTTTTATAGCCGACGACGGTGTTGGTAACTTCCACTTCGCCGAGACACACCTCGATATCGCCGTATTTTTTACGCTGCAATACTTTCAGAATCTTCAGGTCGGTTACTTCTTTGGTCTGGGTGTAGAAATTCACGTCTGTAGGGCTGGCGTAGGCGATATGGTTGGTCAAATCCAGACGCTCGATTAAATATGTCTCGCCCTGATGTAAATAAATGGCACCCGGATATATCTGGAAGAAAGCCACGTTATCCTCGATGGTCTCCATCAACTGGTTGTTAGAGGTATCGATGACGGCGTAGTTGTTACTGGATGTGGAGCGAATATTGATGCCCTGCGCCGGATAGGCAATGGAAGGGGCGAGGTACCACTTTTTATTACGCTCCCGCAGGACGCTCTGTTGTACCAGTTCGTCCCTTTCGCGAGCATAAGCAGCCCCGAAATATCTTTCATCATCCTGCGTCAGCGGCAATTCCCAGGCCGCGCAAATTAAGTGTGCCCGTAAAATATACCGGTTCTCCGGATTTACGATGGCGTTTTCATAGCCCTTTTCGAAAAATGCTTCCGGGTGCCGCATGAAATACTGGTCCAGCGGTCCATCCAGCCCGATGAGGAAACTCAGTGAGCCTTCCTTGCCCCGGCCGCTTCTACCGGCCTGCTGCCAGGTGCTGGCGATACTGCCGGGATAGCCGGTGAGCACCGTCGCGTCCAGATCCCCGATATCGATGCCCATTTCCAGCGCGGTGGTCGCCACTACGCCCATTAATTTACCGCTGAAAAGTTCCTGCTCGATTTTTCTCCGGTCTGCCGGCAAGTAACCGGCCCGGTACGGTTTGATGCGGTTGGAGAGCGGCACGCTCTCTTTCGCCAGTTCTCTCTTGCTGTAAAGATAAATCAGTTCGGTCAGGCGGCGGGTCCGGGTAAAAGTAAGGCTGCGGATGTCCTGACTGACCAGCCTGGTGAAAAGGCCGGTGGCTTCACTGTTTGAACTGCGGCGGGTGCTTTTGGCTTCATCGATAATCGGCGGGTTCCAGAAGATAAATTCTTTGCCGCCGTGCGGGGAACCGTCGTTATCGACGACGGTAAACGGCAATCCGGTTAGCTTTTCCGCGTGTTCGCCCGGATTGGCAACGGTAGCCGAACTGAGGATAAACTGCGGGTTGCCGCCGTAAAGGCGGCATATCCGGCGGAGCCGTCGTAATACTCCGGCGACGTGAGAACCGAAAATACCCCGGTAGGTATGCGCTTCATCGACCACTACGAATTTCAAATGCCGTAAAAACCGCGACCAGTTGGCATGATTGGGCAGAATACCCAGATGCAGCATATCCGGGTTGGTTAATACGATTTTCGCCTGTTTGCGGATATCCCCGCGTTCTTTAGGTGGTGTGTCACCGTCGAAAGTAGCGAACTCATCGATTTTTAAAATATGGGGGTAAAATAGCTCGCGGATAGCCCTTAGCTGGTCCTGGGCCAGGGCTTTGGTCGGAAACAGGTATAAAGACCGGCTTAAAGGGGCGGTGATTACCGACTCGATAACCGCTGTATTATAGCACAGCGATTTACCGCTGGCGCTCGAGGTGGCAATCATTACGTTTTCCCCTCGGCGGATATAATTGACGGCGGTTGCCTGGTGTGCGTAAAGGGGATATAAATGATTGTCTTCGAGGCAGGTCTGTAATGCTTCGGGAAGCGGTTTTTCCAAATCGCCAAAGGTAGCTTCACGGGGTAAAATATGTTCGGTGTGGACTATCTGGTCGAGATAATCCGGCTGCTCTTTCAGATAGCGGATAAATGCGGCGGTATCCATCGTGATTATACCGGCAGCAGCTCGATTTCATAATCGAGCATTTCTAAATCGAACCGGCCGTTGCCGATGAAGTTAACCACTTTAGACAGGACTTCATTGGTATGGGGGGCGTCGTTGCTGATACAGCTTACTCCAAGAGTAGCTAACTGCCAGGCATCCAGGTCGTCCACTTCCGCCACCGCGACATTGAACCGGTTCCTCACCTGTGTTATCACCGACTTGATAACACTCCGTTTGCCCTTTAGTGAGGCGTTCTCCGGTAATCGCACCCTGATTGTAGCTACTCCAACATTCATAATAACACCGGAAATGTTAGATTAATAAATTGTCATTCTGAGACTTCACCAAAGGTGAAGACGAAGAATCTCTTTTTCCCCTTCAAATCACACCGCTTGCCATCAGATTCTTCGTCTTTATTTTTACACCCTCACCTTAATCCACTCTCTCAAGGGAAAGGGAATAGAGATAGATGATTGTAACACTTGGTAAAGGATACCGGTTTATTTACTCTTCTTTTCCGCTTTAGGTTCGGCGGCAGGCTGTCCCTTGTTCAGTTTTTTCATCATGCGTGACTTGTGACGTGCCGCGTTGTTCTTGTGTAAAATTTTCTTGGTCACGGCTTTGTCCAGACTGCTGATGGCGGCCATGGTATCTGTTTTGGCTGCTTCGCCGCCGGTGGTAATGGATTTTTCCGCTTTCTTGACCGCTGATTTTGAGACGGTGCGGTTCGCCCGGTTGCGCTCCTGCTTTCTCTTCGCGGTGCGTAATTCTCTTTTTACTGATTCAAGTATTGGCAAGTGAGTACCTCCTTAAGTTTTTTTAGCTGTGGCATCGTCGCCAACCCGAGCCACGCTGGTTATTCCCTTAATGCTTTCCATTTTGGCTAACAGCCGGCTTAACTGAGCCAGCCCTTCCGTTTGCAGCGTAAAATACATTGTTACGGTATGGTCGTTATGGTTTACCAGACTAATGGACGAGATATTTACTTTTTCCTCGGCCACCATCGCACTGACGTCCCGCATCAGGCCGACCCTGTCCCATCCCTCCACCTGTATTTTAACCGGATAAAGCGAGTCGGTTTCTCCCCAGGACACGGGTATCAGCCGCTCCTTTTCATCCTCATGCACTATATTATAGCAGTCCTTGCAGTGTATGGTCACGCCGCGGCTGCGCGTGATATAGCCGATGATTTCATCACCGGGTACCGGATGGCAGCACTGGGCGATATGAGTGGCTAAATCACCGGCTCCCATAACCCAGACGCCTGACTCTGCCGGTTTGTGTGCCGTAACCGGTATTTCGGGTTTCGGCGGTTCTTGCTTGGCTGCCAGCTGCTGGGCAATTTGCGTATTGCTGATACTGCCGTCACCGACGGCCGCCATAAAATCATCGATATTATCGAACTTGAATATTTTAACGAGGTTTTCGCGTTCCGACAGACTTAGCCCCAGCCGCCGCAGTTCTTTGTCGACCAACTCCCGGCCGCGTTCGATGTTTTCCGTCCGCTCCTGTTTTTTAAACCACGCACGTATCTTTTGGCGGGCCTGCGAGGTATTGATGTAACCGAGATGGGGACTAAGCCAGTCGCGGGAAGGCCCCTTCTCCTTCTTGGTGGTCAGGATTTCGACCACATCGCCGTTGTTCAAATGATAGTTCAACGGCACCATCCGGCCGTTAACTTTAGCCCCGACACATTTATGTCCCAAATCGGTATGGACGCGGTAAGCGAAATCGAGCGGGGTAGATTCCTTCGGCAGGTCTTTAATTTCGCCCTTGGGCGTAAAGACAAATACCTGGTCGATAAAGATATCGGTTTTCACGGATTCGAGAAATTCCTCCGCACCGGTGAGTTCCCGCTGCCATTCGATAAGCTGGCGCAGCCAGCCGATTTTTTCCTCGAAGTGGAGGTCCTTTTTCTCACCTTCTTTATAACGCCAGTGGGCCGCCACGCCGTATTCGGCGATATAATGCATTTCCCGCGTGCGGATTTGCACTTCCAGCGGCGTGCCCATGCAGTTGACCGCCGTGTGCAGCGATTGATACCCGTTAGGCTTGGGGTTGGCGATAAAATCATCGAACTCGTCCGGCAGCGGACGCCAGAGGTTATGAATGATACCGAGGGAGGTGTAGCATTCCGATACGGTGTTTACCAAAACTCTTAACGCGAGCAAATCGTGGATATCATCGAAATCTTTGCCCATCGCGGCATACTTTTGTATTTTTTGATATACACTGAACAGGTGCTTCGGGCGGCCGGTTACATCAGCTTTCAGACCGGCGATTTCCAACTCCTTGGTTAACGTGCCGATTACCTGAGTTATCAGCTGCTCGCGCTGGGCTCGTTTCACGGCAATGAGCGAAGCGACCTGTTTGTATTTTTCCGGTTCGAGGTAGCGGAAGGACAGGTCTTCCAGCTGCCATTTGATGCCCCCGATACCGAGGCGGTGGGCTAAGGGAGCGTAGATTTCCCGGGTTTCCTGGGCGATTTCCTTTTGCTTATCGGGAGTGTGAGCATCGAGGGTGCTCATATTGTGTAAGCGGTCGGATAATTTGATGAAAACGACCCGCAAATCTTTCGCCATCGCCACCAGCATCTTACGCAGGTTTTCCGCCTGGGTGTCTCTGGGGCCGGGGCCTTCGCCCTGCCACACCAGTTTGCCTAAACGGGAGACGCCGTCCACGAGCCGGGTTATTTCCGGGCCGAAGCTGTCCTCGATTTCTTTAAGTGTTACGCCGCAGTTTTCCGGAACATCGTGCAGTAAGGCGGCCGCCAGTGACGGCGCGTCGAGTTGCAGTTCTGCCAGTGACATCGCCACCTTCAAAGGGTGCTGGATGTAAGGCTCACCGGACTTGCGCATCTGCCCCCGGTGGGCTTTTTCCGCGTAGGCGTAAGCCTTTTCTACCAGTGCCGCTTTTTCCGGCGGCAAATAGCTTTGAGCCTTCTCTTTTAATTCGGAAAATTCCATAGCTGCCCTTGATTATCCCTTTAAATAAAGTATAATCCTATTACGAACAGGGCGTAAAGACAAGGAGGCTGAAAACAATAATATAGTGCCCGCCTCAATCCTGACCCCCGGAAAAGATGTAATGCTCCGGCTGAAACGCCGTATATTAATTAGAAAACTTTATCCCGGGAGGCTGATTATGAAAAAAGTAATATTGATTATGCTGGCCGCTTTGATGTTGTTCGGCCTGGTATCCTGTACCAAAGCGGTCGGTGCTCAGGAAGTCCGCTCGGACAAACCCCGTGACACCGCCCCTGCGGTGAATCTGGCTGACCTCGAAAAACTGGTCGAGGGCAACAGTAATTTCGCCTGGAACCTGTTTCAGGTATTGGAGGGGGCGGACGGTAATATTTTCTTCTCGCCCTACAGCATTTCCGAGGCTCTGGCCATGACTTATGCCGGCGCCGCCGGTAATACCGAAACCCAGATGGCGGACGCCCTTCAGTTCTTACTACCGCAGGGGGCTTTACATCCCGCTTTCAATTATCTCGATTTGCAGTTAGCCGAACGCGGTAAGGGTGCTCAGGGCAAGGATGATAAGGGTTTTCGCTTGAACGTGGTTAATGCCATCTGGGGACAGCAGGACTTTAAGTTTCAGGGTCCTTTCCTCGATGTTTTAGCTCAGAATTACGGTGCCGGACTCCGCTTGCTCGATTTCGAGAAAAATGCGGAAGGTTCCCGCAAAACGATTAATGACTGGGTGGCTCAGCAGACCGAAGACCGTATCCAGGATCTTATTCCCGAGGGGGCTATCAATGAGTTGACCCGGCTGGTTTTAACGAATGCCATTTATTTTAACGCCGCCTGGGCGTTTCCTTTCGACAAAGATGATACTGCCGCCGGTACCTTCTACAACCTCAGCGGCAGCACGACTACCCCGCAGATGATGCACCAGACCCGTTCCTTCAACTATACCGCAGGGGCGAACTATCAGGCTGTCGAGTTACCTTATGACGGCTATGAGCTTTCGATGGTTGTCTTACTGCCGGACTCCGGCAGCTTTACGGACTTCCGTAATTCTCTCAATGCCGCTGCAGTAAACGATATTATTGCCGGTTTGCAGCATACCGAGGTTATTTTGACCATGCCGAAATTCGAGTTTAAATCTAGCTTCGGTCTGAACGAAACACTGAAAAAACTGGGTATGACCGATGCTTTCGATTCTGCCTTAGCCGATTTTTCCGGTATGGACGGCCGGAAAGACCTGTATATTACCGACGTGATTCATAAGTCGTTCGTTTCCGTGGATGAAATAGGTACGGAAGCTGCGGCAGCGACCGCCGTTATTATGGGTCTGACCGCGATGCCGATGGAAGAAGTGACCGTAACTATAGACCGGCCGTTCGTATTCTTAATCCGTGATATCCGGACCGGGGCTGTCCTGTTCATCGGACAGGTTACTAATCTGAGTAAATAAAAAGGGGGGCAGCCGGAAAAATAATACCGGGGATTTGTGTTATGAGAGTGAAAGTTTTAATAGGTATTATTGCCGTACTCGTAATATCGGCTTTGCTGTTAGTCGGATGTGAGAAAACTACAACCGTTACCACAACCACGACTACCACAACTACGACTACGACGACCACTGTTTCTTTTACCGAGGAAGGCAGCTGGCAAATTGCGGAGGATTTTGTTCGTAACAGCCCTACTTTCGTCTTTGACGGCATTGAAGATACCTTAAATCTGGTTGAAACCCTTTATCCCGATATCGAGAATACCTGGCAGTTCGTTTACTGTTTCGAGAGTGCCCACGCCGGTTACGGCGATAGGACCGGTCAGATGCTCGCTGAGGTTATCACCCCTCACGAGGCTGTTATTACTGTGGTGCAGGGCAAGGTTGAAACCGCGGTAATGGATGGGAAATGGGATATGCTGAAACAGAAGCTGATTGGGAACGTTGAAATCAAGCCGGCCCCGATTCACGAAGTAGAAGTTTATTTAATGAAATCCAATCCCCCGCAGGTGGGAGTCCGTATTAAGGGGGGACTTTCCGATGGCTGCACGACCTTACATAATGCGGTGGTTACCCGGGAAGGCAACACCGTTACCATCACCGTTACCGTGCAGAGACCGGCCGGAGTAGCTTGCCCGGCAATTTATACCTATTTCGAGGAAAATCTGAACCTCGGGAGCGATTTTACCTTCGGTACGACCTATACTCTGAAAGTGAACGAATTCACCACGACGTTCGTTTATTCCTAAATTGTTTTAACGGGCGGTATTAACCGCCCGTTAATTTTTATCTATACTCCGGAGAAGCATCCCGGTGCTCGTACCATCAATACCGGCACACAAGACGCCCGGAAGACCTTATCGGTCACGCTGCCCATCGCCCACCGGCTGGGGCCGGACCGCCCGTGGCTGGCCATAATGATGAGGTCGATTTTGTTGTCTTCGGCATATTTAGTTATCCGCTCGGCGGGTTTCCCGATTAAGACCTCGCTTTTCACGGGAATCCCTTTCGCTTTTAGCTTCTTCTCGATTCCGGCAAGATATTTTTCGGCCTGCTTTTCCAGTTTGCCGAAAGAATAGGTATTTTTCATCGTGATGCCGGACTTTCCCGCGTTGTTGACGGATGAAATATTCCCGCTGGGGGAAAGGTATACCTGACCGGTTGTACCGGTCCGGATTTCTCCGAGATTGCCTTTATCGGAGTGTATGAAGGCCTCGTTTACTTCGGCCGAATCGACCGTGCCGCTCATTTTCTCGGTTATGCTGATGAGAATCACCTCGGTCGTGCTGCAGCTTTTCGCCAGTTTTTCCATATAGGGCAGGGCACATTCCGCCAGTTTCGAGCCGTCTAATGGTACCAGTATTCTCTCAAACATTTTATCTCCTCCCACTATTCGCAATTTAGCAATTCCGTTTGTAAATAACAACCGTCATGTCAATTTTTACTTTACAAAATCAATAGATTTGCCGTATTCTATTGATTAAAGAGGTAACTGACTTGTATCAAGCACCGCGCGGCACCGCCGATATCTTACCCGAAGAGCAGGCTTACTGGCGTTATATCGAACAGAAAGCCGCTGACATTTGCCGTCGGTACGGCTACGAACGTATCGATACGCCTACTTTTGAAGATACCCGTCTTTTCGTCAAGGGTACGGGGGAAACTACTGATATCGTCCAGAAAGAAATGTACACCTTTAATGACCGGGGTGGTAACAGTCTTACTCTGAGGCCTGAAGGAACCCCGGCGGTTTGCCGGGCGTATCTGGAGTACGGTTTTCAAAACTTACCCCAGCCCGTCAAACTCTATTGTATCGGATCGATATTTCGTTATGAAAGACCTCAAGCCGGACGTTTACGCGAACCCCATCAATTCGGTATTGAGGCTATCGGAGAAGCCGATGCCGCATTAGACGCCGAAGTTATCGATATGGCCTGGCAGTTTTTTATTTCCTTAGGGCTGAGTAATATTTCATTGCAGTTAAACAGCATCGGCTGTAAAACCTGCCGGCCGGTTTATATAAAGGCTTTACGGGAATATTACGGCGGTTACCGTGAGCAGGTCTGTGCCGAGTGCAAAACACGGCTGGAACGCAACGCGCTCCGTCTTCTCGACTGTAAAAAACCGGACTGCACGCAGATTGCGGCAAAGGCCCCGCGCAGCGTGGACTATTTATGCCCCGATTGTAAAGCCCATTTCGATAAATTAATCATCTATCTTAATGCCCTAAACCTGCCGTTTAACATCAATCCCTGTCTGGTACGCGGCCTGGACTATTACACCCGCACCGTTTTTGAAATCCAGCCTGATGTCGAAGGTGCCCAGAGCACCCTCGGCGGTGGCGGCCGGTATGATAATTTGATTGAAGACTTGGGCGGCAAACCGACGCCGGGCATCGGCTTTGCGACCGGTATCGAGAGAATGGTACTGAATCTGAAACGGCAAAACGTTAATGTGCCGCCGTTACCAAAACCGGTTGTTTTCATTGCCAGCCTGGGCGAGGCGGCTAAACTCGAAGCCGCGAAACAGACCGCTGCTTTGCGTAAAGCGGGTATCGGCGTTGTTATGTCACTCGGGGAAAAGAGCCTGAAAGCCCAGCTACGGCAGGCTAATACGCAGGGTGTCACTTTCGCGGTCATTCTCGGGGAAGACGAATTAAAGAACGGTATGGCGGTTGTCCGCAATATGGCTTCGGCTCAGCAGGAAACGGTCCCCTTAAATAAATTACCGGAGCATTTACGTCCGTAAATGAACTCCGGCAGTTTATAATTCGTTAATTGACAGGGTTATTCCGCGGTTTCTTCGGCCTCTTCTTCTTCGTCAATCTCTTCGTCCATTAGTTCATCGACCGGCTCTTCCGACTTCAGGCTTTGCAGTTCGCCGTCGCAGGAACGGCAGGCAACCAGAATCGGATAATAGCGGGTCATGAAAGTCATCTCACTGAGCGGTTTTGACTGACCGCAGAACTTGCAGTGAAAAGTTGCCTCTTTGTTTTCGGTTGTTGCTTCTTTCTTAGCCATATCGCCTACTCCTTACTGTCCTTTGCTTTCGTCTTCTTCTCTGCTTTGGCTGCCGGGGCAGGCTCTTTGTTTTCCTTGGGTTTGTCGTTGTTTACCGAAGGCAGGGTGGCATT
>CAZJQF010000033.1:7054-8414 GCA_964547925.1 uncultured Dehalococcoidales bacterium | reverse complement strand
CTTAAATACTGGTTGTATTTGCCCGCCCCGATGAGGTTTTTAAATTCTTCGTTGGAAATGTTCACCGGCGCCTTGCCCTGGAACAGCAGTCTTTCCGCTTCTTCATCCGGAATCAAGCCTCTGGCCGAGAGGCATAACCGTTCCGCCAGGAGCAGCCAGTCGAAGGCTTCGCCGCCGATGATGTAGTTGAATTTACGCTCGCCGATGGTTTCCTCAGCCACCGTCCACTTACTGATGGCTTCCAGCAAGGCCAGATACCAGTTTTTACCGCCGGCAACGGCCTGCTTGAAATGGCGGACGGCTTCATTATCCTCGAATTCCGTCAGGTGAGCGGTTTGGGTTTCTTTTTCAACCAATTTTATTGCCTTTATAATCGGGAAATTTCGCTTTTAATTTCTCGTGCATCTCGAGCTTGCCGGTAGCGACCAGTTCTTCAATCTTCTTTTCGATGGCATCCCCGACGCCGGGAATCTCCCGCAGCCGCTTTTCGGCAGCCATTTTTTCTATCGGTTCCTGAAGCTCCTCAATGGACTGGACTACCTTCGGGTAAGCCCGGATTTTAAACCAGTCCTCGCCTTTCAATCCAAGCATGTCCGCAATCTCTTTAAAGACGGCGGCAATCTGTTCGTTGGTCATTCCTTTGCCCCGACCGGTTTCCCGGATTTCCGACTTCAGGCTAATTCTCCAACCCACCGGATGCGTTTGTTTTTCCCCGAAATTGAATTATACAGTCGTTTATCGGCGGTCCATAATTCACAGTTTTCCAGTTCCGCCGCTGCCAGATATTGAGCATCATAAGCTCTGGGCAAGTTTAATGATTTTGCCAGTTCCCAGGCGGTTTGTTGTAGCCTTATCTCATTGGTATAGCTTTCAACCCCGAGCTGCTGATAATAAAAGAAACAGGCATCTCCCTGCTCCGGAAGCAGCTTTTTAAAATACACCTGCTCGCGGATAACCGAGGTGACCTCAGCATGAAATAAGGGTGCGGTCATTAACCGCGACCTATCCTTTTTCCATTTTAATATGGCCGCACCGGCCGCCTCGGAATATTTTTCCGGCATCAACCAGGCCAGGAGGAAACCCGAGTCCAGGCAAACGGTGTCTTTCATTCGTAACGTCTTTCCCGTGATTCCCGGATTAGTGCTGCGGCATCAAACTGTCCTGCTCTCGCGTTTACCTGCTTTCGCAGTTCCGCCACTTTTTCAAACAGCTCATCCGTGGATAGCTTCCTTTCCGGATTATCTTTGCCGGCGTAAATCGCCAAGTCGGTGGTCTTGATAAACAGTTGGTTTCCCAGTTTTTCCGCGGGCAGCTTGCCGGACCAAATCCAGCGGCGGATAGTCTCCTCGTTCCGTCCGCA
>CAZJQF010000033.1:0-6954 GCA_964547925.1 uncultured Dehalococcoidales bacterium | reverse complement strand
CGTTACGTGGAAGAGCGAATAGACTACGTTATGCCGGATGGCGTCCAGTAAAACATCGAAACTCTCGCGGCCTCTAAGTTTATAAGCATCGACGGCTTTCATCTGCCGCAGCGTATCGAAATTCGCCTGCAGGCGCATCTCTTCCATCGTGGTCAGATGTTCCACCCACAGGCTGTCTATCATCCGGATGGTCAAAATCCGTTCGATGAGCCGGGATTCGGGCGTGCCGAAATCCTTTTCCCGCTGCTCGTAGGAATTATGTGCCAGTTCGCGCAGTGTCTTCTCTACTTCTTTCGGTGACATCTGGGAGAGGGTTTCGGCCTTCAGGTCACGGGGCACCGGTAATATCAGGTTCAATTCGCGGAGCAGTCCCGCATTATCCCGCTCGTAGCCGTGGGCATCGCTGTAGCGGGTTATAATATCGCGGATTTCCCTGTCGACCATTTGCAGAATATTGGACTTCAGGTCGGCGCCGCTGAGGACTTTCCGGCGCTCGCCGTAAATAATTTCGCGTTGGGTGTTGACCACATCATCGAATTCCACCAAATGTTTGCGGATATCAAAGTTATAGCCCTCGACGCGCTTCTGAATATCGGCTATCATGCGGGATATCATCGCGTTTTCGATAGGTGTTTCTTCGTCCATTCCCGCCCATTCCATAATGCCTTTAATGCGGTCGCCGCCAAAACGCCGGATGATATCATCTTCCAGCGACACGAAGAAGCGGGAGCTGCCCGGGTCGCCCTGACGCCCGGCACGGCCTCTTAGCTGATTATCAATGCGTCGGGCTTCATGACGGTCCGTACCGATGACGTGTAGACCGCCGGCAGACACGACCTGGTTATGCCGGATTTCCCAGTCTTTTAATGCTTTTTCATCACCGTCTTCGGGTTTCTTGCCGCCTAAAATGATATCGACGCCGCGGCCGGCCATATTGGTGGCCACCGTTACGGCCCCCGGCTTACCGGCTTCGGCGATAATTTCACCTTCTTTTAAGTGGTTTTTTGCGTTGAGGACCTGGTGCTGAATGCCTTTACGGTTTAATATGGTCGATAAGTATTCCGATTTTTCGATGGAGACCGTGCCGATAAGCACCGGTCTACCCTGTTGGTAAGCTGTCTCGACTTCTTTGGCTACCGAGAGGAATTTGCCTTTTTCGTTCTTAAAAATCTGGTCCGGGAAGTCTTCCCTGACCAGTGGTTTATTAGGCGGAATGACCACGACCTCCAGACTGTAAATCTTGGCGAATTCCTCCGCTTCGGTCAGCGCGGTACCGGTCATGCCGGCGAGTTTTTTATACATCCGGAAATAGTTCTGGAAGGTTACCGTGGCAAAAGTAAGGCTCTCCCGCTGGATTTTCACGCCTTCTTTCGCTTCGATAGTCTGGTGTAAACCTTCCGAAAAGCGCCGGCCGAACATCAGACGCCCGGTAAATTCATCGACGATAATGACTTCGCCGTCTTTGACCACGTAGTCCACGTCTTTTTTATACAGGGCATGGGCGGCCATGGACTTGCGGAAGATATTTAAAATGTCGTTGCGTTTCTTGGCTTCCTCAGGCGTGAAGGACCCGCCGCTTTCGCTGTCGCCGCCGCCGAAGAGGTCTTCCGTACTCATATGCACACCGCGGGCCAAACGGTCCTGTCCGCGGGGAGTCTCTTTTACATTTTTCGTTTTTTCGTAAGCCAGAAAATCAAACTCTCCTTCGAGAGCGGCCTCGGCTTCTTTTTCTTGCTGGGTAGCGGCTTCCTGCGGCAGGACTTTACATTTCATCTGCCGGACGACACTGTCCACTGTCTTATAAGTCTGCCCGGCCTCTTCTGCGGGCCCGCTGATAATCAAAGGCGTGCGGGCTTCATCGATGAGCAGGTTATCCACTTCATCGACGATGGCATAGACCAGCGGACGCTGGACGCAGTAAGACAGATCGCCGACCATATTGTCACGGAGGTAATCGAAGCCGAACTCGTTGTTCGTGCCGTAAGTAATATCGGCGGCATAAGCCTCTTTGCGGGTTACCGGCCGTAATTGCCAGCGTTTGTCCGGTGATTCATAAGCCGGGTCGTAAATAAAAGAGGGCATCTTGTTGTCCGGCGTCTGGCTGTAAACACAGGCCACGGAAACATCTAAAGCGTGAAAAACCGGCCCCATCCAGTTGGGGTCGCGGCGGGCCAGATAGTCATTAACGGTTACCAGGTGGGCGCCGTCACCGGTCAGCGAGTTCAAATATAGCGGCAGTGTTGCGGTGAGCGTCTTACCTTCACCGGTCCGCATTTCGGCTATTTTCCCCTGGTGCAGGACGATACCGCCCATCAGCTGAACGTCGAAATGCCTTTGTTTGATGGTACGGCGGGCGGCTTCGCGGACGGCGGCGAAAGCCTCCGGGAGGATTTTATCCAGAGCGGTTTGCTTCGCTTTTCGCAGCTCGTTATCAGTCTGTTTTTTGGTATTTTCTACCTTTTCTTCAAGCTGATTCACGGCTTTAATGAATTCCGGTTCCATACCTAAAGGGGCGTTGGTCAGTCTCTCTTTCGCCTCGTTTAATTCTTGCTGGATTTCGCCTATCTGCTGTTCTGCCTTTTCTTTAACAGGAGCTATCGCTTCGGTGATGCGGGCTTTAAACTCGGCTGTTTTGCTCTTTAAAGCCTCGTCGCTCAGCGACTGGTACTCCGCTTCGAGAGCGTTAGTCTTCTCAACCAGCGATTGCAGCCGCTTCAATTCTTTATCGTTGGAATCTATACCGAGCCACTTAAACATTTTCTACCTGTAAATATTGCGATAATTTCAAATTACTAATTACAAAATACAAATTACTTACTTTCTTCTCCGGCCAGCAGTTCTCTGGCTTCCTCCGCCAGTTCTTCCCAGACCATTACTTTAAAAATGCCCATGCCGTTAACCGTAAAGGCATAAACGGAAGGTGCGGCGTTGGAATTTAAAATTGCCGGAATGCCGTAACTCTCCAGCTTATTCTTGACGACATTGGCTTCCGCCTCGCCATGAGCGCGGTAGACCTCTATAAGCTTTTTCTTCATGCCTGCTCGAACATCGCTCCGATTGATTGTCCGCTGTGAATCCGCTGTATCGCTTCGCCCAATAACGGGGCGATGGGTAAGACGGTTATTTTCGGAATCCGCTTGTTCGCGGGTACCGGAATCGTATCGGCAACGACGATTTCCTTTAACCTGCTGGAGGCTATCCGCTGGATGGCCGGGCCGGATAATACCGGATGCGTGCAGCAGGCGTAAACTTCTTTAACGCCTCTTTCCAGCAGCGCTTCAACCGTGTGTACCAGTGAACCGGCAGTATCGACTTCGTCGTCGAAGGTCAGGGCGATTTTACCTTCCACTTCACCGATGATATTCAGGGTCTCGGATTTATCCGCATTGCCGAGACGCCTCTTTTCCATAATGGCTAACGGGGTGCCCAGATGTTCGGCGAGGTCCCGGGCCCGCTTGGAAATGCCGATGTCCGTGGCCACCACCACCAGGTCGCCGTCAAGATTCTTTTTCTTGAAATAGTCTTTTAGAATATATTGGGCGGTGAGTTCATCGACCGGAATATTGAAGAAACCCTGAATCTGTTCGGCGTGTAAATCGACGGTGAGTATACGGTTCGCCCCGGCTACCGTCATCAGGTCGGCCACCAGCCGGGCGGTAATCGGGACGCGGGGCTGGTCTTTTTTATCGGTGCGGGCGTAGCCGTAATATGGTACGACCGCCGTGATACGGCCCGCTGAAGCTCGTTTAAAAGCATCGAGCATAATTAATAGTTCGACCAGGCTTTTATTAACCGGCGAGCAAACCGGCTGGATAATGAAAACATCACGCTCGCGGACGTTTTCCAGTATACGAACGAAAATATTTTCGTTGCTGAACTCAAAGACTTCACATTTACCCAGCGGTATTTTTAAATAATCGGACACTGCCTTTGCCAGTGCGGGGTGCGCATTCCCGGTGAAGACCTTTAGCTCTTCCATTAATCCTCCCTGTGATAGCCAGTATTGTAACGGCACAGCAAATATATTATAGCACTTTGCTCCGGCAAGCTCACGTATTTGAGGGTAAAAAATGAATTATGATTAAAGATTTATGAATATTAAAAATACTACAAATACTACAAATTTCAAATACTGCCAATGTTTTAATAAAAAACTGCCGGTTTAATGCGGCAGTTTACCTTATCTTTGATTTTTAAATTTTGAGTTTTAATTTAGTTTAATCGTCTATCCCCGGGACCGGGAATCTGCGGCAAATCTGAGCGACCTCTTCCTTGACCTCATCGCGGACTGCGGCGTCGTTGATGTTTTTCAGGATTTTGATGATTATTTCAGCGATTTTTTTCATTTCATCCTGCCCGAAGCCGCGGGTGGTTACCGCGGGCGTCCCCAGCCGGATGCCGGTGACGTGAAGGCGCGATGCGGTTTGAGCGAAAGGTACGGTATTGCGGTTCGCCACGATGCCGGCGGCCTGTAATGCATCTTGGGCTTCCATTCCGTTCACGCCTGTCGAAGCCAGGTCTACCAGAACGAGGTGATTATCCGTGCCTCCGGAGACCAGGCGCAGTCCGGCCTTCTTCAGTTCGTAAGCCAGTGTTTTGGCGTTGACCAGCACGTTTTTCTGATATTCGACGAAGGTCGGCTGCAAGGCTTCCTGGAAAGTAACCGCTTTTGCGGTGATTACATGCATCAGAGGCCCGCCCTGAAGACGCGGGAAGACCGCTTTATCGATGGCGGCGGCCAGTTCCTTACGGCACATGATAAAACCGCCGCGGGTGCCCCGTAAGGTCTTGTGCGTGGTTGAGGTAACGATATCGGCGTATGGTACGGGACTGGGATGCAGTCCGGCGGCGATAATACCGGCGATGTGAGCGATATCCACCATAAGTTTCGCCCCGGCTCTGTCGGCTATGAAACGGAACCGCTCGAAATCTATAATTCTCGGATAAGCACTGGCACCGGTAACAATTAGTTTGGGGTGGTGTTCCTGAGCGAGCTTTTCCAGTTCGGTATAATCTATCAGTTCGGTCTCTTGGTTGAGTCCGTAAGGTACCGAGTTGAAGTATTTTCCGGAAAAAGTAGCTTTATCTCCGTGTGTCAGGTGTCCGCCGTGAGGCAGGCTGAGGCCCATAATGGTATCGCCGTGTTCCAGAATGGCATAATATGCGGCCATGTTGGCTTGCGCCCCGCTGTGCGGCTGTACGTTGGCATGTTCGGTATGAAAGAGTTCTTTCACCCGCTCGATAGCCAGGTTTTCGATGATATCCATATTTTCGCAGCCGCCGTAGTGCCGGGCGGCCGGATAACCCTCGGCGTATTTGCTGGTTAGAAAAGTACCCTGGGCTTCCAGAACAGCCTTGCTCGCATAATTTTCCGAAGCAATAAGGTTGATGGTTTCTTTTTGGCGTTTTGCTTCGAGGGCGATAGCCCGGCTGATTTCAGGGTCGACTCTGTTAAGTGCACTCATATTCTTACCTCAAAAAAACTGCCGCTTGATGTTCCGGTCTTAACACTATAAAATAAGGTTACCAAAAATGAGTACGGCACAGCAACTATACAGACTCCAGGAAATTGAACTGGAAATCGAATCTAAAGAGCAGTCCGTGCAGACGATGACCGGGCAGCTCGGTGACAGCCCGGAGCTGGTGAAAACCCGCGCGGCTTTCGCTGCCGAACAGCGGTCTAATGAGGATTTGAAAAAACAACAGCACACCCTTCAATGGGAAGATGACGACCTCACGAGTAAGCTGAAAAAAACGGAAGAAGAGCTTTACAGCGGGCGGATAAAAAATCCCAAGGAACTCAGCAATCTGCAGACGGAAATTACCGGCTTTAAAAATAAACGCGGCCAGATTGATGAAAAATTGCTGGTTCTGATGGATAAAATCGAAGACAGCGGGAAAAAGCTGGTAGACCTGACGGAACAGTTAAAAAAGGCCGAAATCGCTTCTCAGGAACTCCATAAACAACTGGTGGCGGACATCGAAACAGCGAAAAACTTATTAACCGAATTGCAGGCAGAGAAACAGGACTTGCTCGAGAGTCTCGAAATGCCTCACAACCATTTGTATTACGACCTTAAGAAGAAGAGAAAAACCGCGGTAGCAAAAGTATCGCAGGGAATTTGTACCGCCTGCCGCATCCAGCTTTCGATGTCCGATGTTCAAAAAGTGCGTTCCGGCAGCGTTATCCAGTGTTCCAGCTGCCAGAGAATCCTCTATTTACCGTAGTTCAAACACCCCCTTGACGTATTATTCTTTTCTTTCCCCGTATATTATTTATTTCCTGCCTGTAATATAATTGTTATGGAGCGTTAATCGGGCCAAGCCGGACGGGCAGCCGCCGCGATGTTGAATCGGGGAGGAAAGTCCGAGCTCTACCGGGCAAGATGCCGGGTAACACCCGGGAGGGGCGACCCTACGGAAAGTGCCACAGAAACATACCGCCCTGATGTATTTCAGGGTAAGGGTGAAATGGTGAGGTAAGAGCTCACCGGCTCCGGTGTAAACCGGAGGCCGGGAAAACCCCATCAGGAGCAAGACCAAATAGGGGGAAGAGGAACGCCCGGTCCTGTCCCCGGGTTGGTCGCATGACCCCGGTGGTAACACCGGGGCTAGAGAGATGGCTGCCGTCCCGATTTTATCGGGATACAGAACTCGGCTTATAGACCGGCTTGGCCTGCACTCCGTATATACGGCTTTAGTTTTACCTAAAACCGTATATACAAATTTTTATTACGATTCCGGATTCAAAGTTGTGTTTCTCTTACCGGTGATGACCTTTAAATTTCACAATCAGGCCGTATCTTAATACCTGACATACGTCGGAACGACGTTTTTGTATTTAGCTGCCAGGCTGTTCCAATTCCGGGGCAGTTCAATTTTACGGGTAACGAAGCCGCTTTTCATCATATTCCCGCCCATACCTCTAAGGAGTGCCGTAGTTGACCCCGGTCC
>CAZJQF010000032.1:0-18325 GCA_964547925.1 uncultured Dehalococcoidales bacterium | reverse complement strand
CCACCAATTATTTTCCTCTTATACTTTCGCTGTTTGAGCGGCTTTTTTCCGCGTGGTTAACAGGATGGAACTGCCGATTACCGTCACAATCATCGAGATTATACCGGCTATCATGAATGTTTGTTGATAACCGTGCGTATCGATGAGAGCTCCGATAAGCGGAGTCAGCAGAGAACCCAACAGACCGCTGGAGTAATAAACGCCGTAGATTATCGACCGGTTTTTCGCGGAAGTATTGCCCATAATAAAGGCTTCGGAGACCGGGGCTCCCGCATAGGTATTGATGCCGGAAATGAGTAAAACCGCGAACAAAATCGGGCCGTAGGGGATCCAGCGGATGCAGAAAATAATCAAGCCGCCGATGAATGAGGTGGCGATGATAAGAGGCAGCCGTCCGATTTTATCCGAAATCCAGCCGCCCACCGGACCCGCCCAGATACCGGCAAATGACGCAATGGCGACAACATAAACGGCGGTCTGTTTGGCGACGTGGAAATAGTCCACCAGGTAAAGCGAGAAAAATATCATCACCATGGCCACGGTACCGACGATGACCCCCATAATAATAAGGGTAATTAACGGTATCCAGCGGTCCTGGCCGCCTATAGCCGCTCCGTGCGCGCCGCCCACCGGTTTCAAATTGGCATCTTTCTGGCGACGTAAAAAGATGAAAAACGCGATGCCGAAAATTGCACAGGGAATCGCTAACCCGATGAATGCCCAATGCCATCCCCAGGCAGCCGCGATAGCCGCCCCGACAAAGGGCGCGACGAAGAAGCCCGTGCCGCCGCCGATAAAATGGAACCCGAAGGCCCGGCCCTGGTTCTTTTCACCCGCGGAAGCGGATATCCAGGGCGTGGCGGAAGGATGATAACCCCCGCCCAGCAAGCCCATTATTACCAGCAATATCAATAACATCAGATACGAAGTGGAAAGTCCGATGATTATCCCTACCAGAGCGACACCGAAGATGCCCATCGCCATCATGGCACGCCGGCCGATTTTGTCGGCCAGCCAGCCGCCGGGAAGCTGGCCTAAACCATAAGCCAGCGAAAAAGCGGTGGTTACCCAGGCTACCTGGGAGTTGGTCAGGCCGTTCGGACTTAGGGCTGTATCATCCCGGATAAAGGGCAGCAATATGGCCGGCAGGGCGGTCATTAAATGATGTCCGAAATGGGCCATCATGAAAAGCGGCAGGGTTTTGGTGAAAAAAGAGGAAGCTTTTTTCACGGGCGACGGGTTGGCGGTATTCGGTGTAGTGATAGCAGCTTCCTCCCTTGATAAAAATCAGCAGTTTGTTTTGGTAATTATAATAACTATCAAGGCATAAATTCAAGAAAAATATTGACAGATACTGTTATAACTGTTATAGTATTAACATAACAGTAAGGAAGACTAATAGATGTTGCTTATAGTTAATGATAATGACAGCCGCCCGATATATCTGCAAATTACGAGTCAGATAAAAGAGCAGGTTAGTAAGGGGGTGCTGCATCCCGGTGATGAATTGCCCTCCGTCCGGGAATTGGCGGATAGCTTAGGCATAAATATGCACACCGTACGCAGTGCCTATTTAAAGCTCCGGGAACAGGGCATTATCACGATGCATTTGGGCAGACGGGCCAAAATCGCAAAGCGACCGGTGCCGGTGCCGAATGCAGATTTGGCAGTTGATATCGAGGATAGATTAAAGGAATTATTTACCGATGCTTTGTTAAGGGGAATGTTACCGGATGAATTGAGTAGCCTGGTAACCCAAAAGCTCGGACAACTGAAAAAAGAATAAAGGATGCAACGTTATGAAAAATAAACTGATACACCCGTGGTGGACCCATATACCGGCGTTAGGCGCTCTGCTTGTTTTATTGGTATTTATAGCGGTTAAAGGTCCTTTCTCAGGTGTCGTTCCGATACATTTTAATTATGCCGGGGTAGCGGATAGTTACGGTTCGGCCTGGCAGGTATTCGGAATGGTAATCGGACTTTCGGTATTCTTTATTCTGCTGTCCGGTCTGCTGGACGAACTGTGGGCACGGCAGGAAAAGAAAAAAACTTTCAACTGGCTATCCCTTCTGGACGATATCGTCGTCGGCTCATTGGTCGGAATCAGCCTGGGAGTCGGTTATGCAGCATTTCCCTGGATGTACCTGTGGCTAATAGGCGGCAGTGCCTTAATTCTGGCAATTATCCTGGAAATCGTCCGGCCGTACCGCTATTACGCCATAAAAATAATTGAAAAAAACACCGAAACGTTAAAAACGGAGATACTGCACCGGATAAAGGATAACGTGCCGTTGGTTTACTGGGATTCACAGAATCCGGTCTACGTGACCTTACTCACGACAATTTTACCGTTGATATTACTGGGAGCGGCTGTATCTGCCTGGTTCAGCGAGCAGTGGGTTTCTTTACTGCTTGCCGTCGTGGCTTTACTTTTGATTTTACCTTACGGAGGACTGCGGGTTATTGTTACCAGAGAAAACATAACAGTCCGCTTCGGAATGTTCGGGTTAAGAGTATTACGGTTAGCCATAGAGGAAGTCGCTGCAGCGGAAACCCATCGATTTTCTCCGTTAAAGGATTTCGGGGGTTATGGTATAAGATTTAACCGTGAAATGACGGCGTATTATCTCAGCGGTACGCTCGGGGTTAAGATTACATCCGTAAAGGGTAAGAAATACCTGATAGGTTCCGACAATGCCGAGAGACTGGCAACTGTCATCAGTACTATCGCGGTTGGGAAATAATAGACCGGCCTTCATTTTATTATCGGTAAAAATTCATTAAAGAGCCACGCTCCATTGACAATGTCGTTTTGCTATGGTATGTTAGAAGTATATAACGTTAGAAAAATATAACAATCGGGGCAAGCAATGAAAACAAAAACGGCATTTACAGCTATCTCGATTACGGTGCTATTAGTAGCACTGATGCTTATTACCGCCGAGGCTTATTACGTGGCCATCGCGCTGGTTGTCGGGACGATACTTTTCGGACACCGCGAGTTATGGGCGCTGATTACGAAAAGGAAGATGCCTCCCTTCGATGAGCGGATACAGGAAAACGTGAACCGAGCTGTCCGCAACGGATTCGTATTTCTGGTATGCGTGCTGGTATTTTTAATGCTGCCTTTTAAAGAGATATTTATTGGTGAACTCGATTTATCGCAAATACTAGCGGCGCTGATAATATCCGGCGGGCTGGTTTATGTCCTGTCCTACTTCTATTTCGAAAAGTCCCGGCCGAATCTGGGACAGAAAAGAATAAAGCTGCTTAAAGCCTTCCTGATAACCGCGGGAGCATCGATTCCGGGGTTTATTCTGGGAGCTTATTTACACAATGCGGTAGACTACCTGTTCCATTTTGAAGAACCGGTGTTTTTTATTATCGCGGTTATCGTAGCCCCGGCGGCTCTCGTTATCGGGTTACTCGGCAGTTTTGCTGTTTTTCTCAAAGGCTTGCTTAAAACCGCTTAGGTAAACGGGATATAATATGTATACTAAGATGAAAGAATTTCGTGCCGGACACGGCATAACCCAGGAAAAACTGGCGGAAACAGTCGGCGTCAGGCGGGAGACGATAATATTTCTCGAACAGGGTAAATATAATCCTTCGCTCAGACTGGCACATAAAGTGGCGAAGGCACTGGGGACTACCATCGAAGAACTGTTTATCTTCGACGATGAAGATGAAACTGCCGGATGGAAGGAATAATTGATCGTAATTATCCCGCTGGTTATCGTGGCGGGCGTACTGGCGTGGCTTCTGAGGCCTAAAGGCGAACAGGCTAAACCCGTGAGTAGAGCGATAACGGGGACGCTCATTCCGCCGGTGGCGGTTACGGTAGCTTCAATTATCGCCCAATTGATACAAAACGCCTCAGGAACAGTGGAAGTATCTTATATTTCAGGCGTTTTGTTAATGGTTGGACTCGGTATGATTACCGCCGCGGTTATGAGTTCGGCGGTTTTTGCTGTAATGCGTAAATGGGATATCACTAAAGGTATCGGTTTCAGCATTTGCGTCGCAGCGATTGTATTTATTATGGGACTCTTTATTGTGGAATGGCTCGGTGGAGTTTAATAGATATAGCCGGATAAAAAAGCGGGGGTTTTAACCCCCGCTTTTTGTTTAGATTCAATATCCGGTTTTTATTTTTCTTTAGCCTGCCGGACGATAGTCCTTGCTTCTTCCGGGATGGGCGGAGGCACCGGTTGGCCTACCAGCTTTTCGATGGCACGGAACTTGGGCGGGCAGTTTTCGAAGCAGGTGCCGCAGCGGATACATTTATCCTGCAGAATGATATGGACTTTATTTTTTCCGCCGTCGATGGCTTCCATCGGACAGCGCCGCAGGCAGGTGCCGCAGGCCTGGCATTTCTTGGGGTCGATATAGTAAGAAGTAACCTCACCCAGTAATTTAGCGACTTCATCGGAACTGAAAAGTGTCTTGTAATCGTCGATAGTATTCAGTTTAGAGGCCAGCTTTTCTCTCTCGGCGATTTTGATATATGGTATAAGTTTGATAACCTCATCCAGTTTGGATTTAATGATTTCTTCTTTGAGCCCTTCACTCGAACCGAGAGGCCCTAACTCTTTTATCTTCTTACCGTATTCGTTCATCACTTCGGCAAAACGGATACCCTCGCCGGAAGACATGAATTCGATTCTCAGTCTTTCCGGATTAATACCGATGTGTTCAAGAATCTTTTTACTCAGGTAGGTCATACCGAGGGCATGGTAATTACCCTGCGTGATATAGTTACATTCGCCCAGCCTGCATCCGCCAATGAAAACGGCATCGGCACCATTCAAGAATGCCCGGAACACAAAGGCCAGGTCGATTCTGCCGGTGCACATGACGCGGATAAGCCTCACATCAGTGGAATATTGTAGTCTGGAAACTCCAGCTAAATCGGCGGCGCCGTACGCTCACCAATGGCATACGAAACCGAGCATCTTCGGTTTAAAATCAGTTGCGCTCATTTTTACCTCCTTGTTCAGATTCCCGGTTCGCGGCTAGTGAACCGCTGTTTTAGCCGGAAACGCCGCATCGACTTCGCTCAGGATTTCGGCATCCGTAAAGTGCTTCAGGGAAATGGCTCCGGTAGGACACTTCGCGTTGCAGAGGCCGTCACCTTTGCAGAGTACAGGGTTAACTTTAGCCTTTTTACCCTGCGGCGTAGTAACAAACTCGATAGCACCGTATTTACAGGCGGAAGCACAAGCTCCGCAGCCCATACACTTTTTCTCGATAACATCACAAACGGAACCCGAGGCAATGACGGTATCCTTCGTCAGAAGCGTCAGGACGCGTCCGGCAGCCCCGTAGGCCTGGTTAATGGTCTCATTTATGTATTTGGGATAATGAGCCATACCGCAGAGATATACGCCGTCCGTAGCGAATTCCACAGGTTTTAGCTTAACGTGGGCTTCTTTGAAGTATTCATCAGGGCTAAGTGTTACCTTGAACTGGTTGGCGATTTCTTTAGTCGAAGCGGCCGGGATGACCGCCGCTGCTAAAGCGACATAATCGGCATCCAGAGCGACCATTTTGTTCAGAATCGGGTCGGGCAAAGTAACTCTCAGTATCCGTTTGCCGCCTTCTTCTGCCGGTTCGACTTTCGGGGGATTTTCCGCTTCGTAACGGATGAACCGGACCTCTTTATCCGCAGCGAGGCGGTAATAGTCCTCTTTGAAGCCGTACGTCCGCATATCGCGGAAGAGGATATTAACATCCATATTCGGGTTAGCTTCTTTAAGCTTCAGGGCGTTCTTGATAGATTCGCCGCAGCAGACACGGCTGCAATAGTTCCGGTCGGTATTCCGGCAGCCCACGCATTGAATCATCACGACGCTCTGAGCATTTAACAGGTTTTCGTCTTTATTGGTGATTTTTTCCTCTAGTTCGAGGTGGGTCAGGACTTTCTCGTCCTGGCCGTAAAGGTACTCGGTAGGCTTATAAACTTCCGCCCCGATAGCGATCACGGCAGCGCCGTGCTTGATATCAGTCGTGCCGCGGTTGGATTTTACTCTGGTAACAAAGCTGCCGACGTAGCCGCTGGCCTCCAGAATCGAGGCATCGGTATAAACATAGATTAAGGGGTGACGGTAAACCTTATTAATCAGGTCGCGCAGGTAAGCCTGGACATCCAGCCCGTCCAGCGTGGTATGAATCTTGCGGACCAGACCGCCAAGCTCCTTTTCTTTTTCGATAAGGTGGACTCTAAAACCCTGCCCGGCGATACTGAGCGCACACGTCATACCGGCGATACCGCCGCCGACAATCAAAGTATTTTTATCCACCGGTAGGTCATATTCCTGTAACGGCTCCAGCAATTGCGCCCGGGCCACGGACATCCGGATGAGGTCCTGGGCCTTCTTGGTGGCATCCTCTTTTTCTTTGGCGTGTACCCAGGAGTTATGCTCGCGGATATTGGCCATTTCGTAGTAATACTGGTTGATGCCGGCCTCGCGCACGGTGTCCCGGAAGAGGGGTTCGAGGGTGCGGGGAGTACACGCGGCCACGATGACACGGTTAAGGCCTTTTTCTTTAGTGATATCCGAAATTTCCTTCGCCGAGTTGGTGGCACAGGAGAATAGCTGCTGTTTAGCGTAAACGACATTGGGTAAGGTCAGGGCGTATTCTACCGTAGCCGGCACATCGACGATGCGGCTGATGTTGGCACCGCAATGGCAGACGAAAACGCCGATACGCGGTTCCTCTTTGGAAACATCTCTTTCTGCCGGATAAATCCGTTCCGTAGTCAGTTTACCCCGCCGGTAGTTGAGCATTTCGCCGCACTGGGAACTGGCGGCGCTGGCGGTAAAGACCGATTCCGGTATATCGATGGGGCCCTGGAAAGCCCCGCTGACGAATACGCCGGCTTTGGAGGTTTCCATCGGATTAACCGGATTGATTTTACAAAATCCGTGAGACTCCAGTTCGAGGCCGAATTTATCAGCAATATTCTTGAAATCGGTGGGAGGATTTAAACCGATGGACAGCACGACCATCTCGAATTCTTCTTCTTTAACGCCCTCATCGGGGGTAGCATAACGGATGGTCACGTTCTTCGTTACCGGGTCTTCTCGGACGATATTAACGTAGCTGCGGATGAACCGGACGTTCGGCAAATTATTAGCCCGTTCGTAATACCGTTCGAAATCTTTCCCGAAAGACCGGACGTCATTATGGAATATCGTACATTCTGCTTCGGCATCATGTTCTTTCGTCAGAATGACCTGTTTCTGGGTATAGGTACAGCAGACGCCGGAACAGTAGCTGTTACCGCCTTCGATGACCTGCCGGGAGCCGACGCACTGGACCCAGGCGACTTTACGCGGATGTTTCAGGTCGTTGCCGCGTCTGATCTCGCCTTCGTACGGGCCGGTAGCGCACAGCAGCCGCTCGAAGTCCATACTGGTGACGACGTTCCGGAATTGGCCGTAGCGGTAGTCTTCCCTTACCTTGGGGTCGAAGGGTTCCATCCCGGGTGCCAGAATTACCGCACCGACATTAATTTCGACTCTTTCCGCTTTTTGGTCTAAATTTATAGCGTCGTTCTTACAGACGTTTTTACAAACCTGGCATTTCTTATCTTTCAGGTAGAGACAGCTCTCATCGATATAGGTAACGAGAGGGACGGCCTGAGCGAAAAAGATATGGATAGCCTTATTTTTGGAAATATCCTGGTTGAATTGGTCCGGATATTTTACCGGGCAGTATTCGACACAGGTAGTACAGCCGGTGCATTTGTCCTCATTAATGTACCGCGGTTTTTTGACAAGGGTAACCTTGAAGTTCCCGGCTTCACCTTCAACTTTATCGACTTCGGTGTAAGTCAGGACTTCTATATTAGTTTGCCGGTCGACCTCGACCAGTTTCGGTGCAAGTATTCACATGGAGCAGTCGTTGGTAGGGAATGTCTTGTCGAGTTGGGCCATATGGCCGCCGATGGAGGGTAGCTTCTCGACAAGATAAACCTTGAAGCCGGAGTTGGCCAGGTCGAGCGAGGCCTGAATACCGCTGATGCCGCCGCCGACGACCATGACATCTCCGAACTTCCCATCGAAGCTCTTGCAAAGCTGTTCGATTTGTTCGTTTACCATTCTTCCGTCCTCTCTGTCCCGGGTTAAATTACTTCCTGGACAATTTCGGTAATATCTTTAACTTCCAGAGCATCACTGTTCTCCAGAGTTAAACGGCTGTCTTCAAAGTTAATAATGCAATAGGGGCAAGAAGTAACCATTACCTCAGCTCCGGTAGCGACTGCCTGCTGGACCCTGATATCGGCGAAACGCTCGCCTTTCTTGCGGTCCATCCAGATACCACCACCACCGCCGCCGCAGCAAAGACTGTCCCGGCGGGAATCGAGCATTTCCAGAACATCTGCACCGGAAGCCTTCTTCAAGACCTCGCGCGGTTCGTCGTAAATGCCGTTATGGCGGCCGAGGTAACACGGGTCGTGATAGGTGATTTTCTTTTCATATCGTTTATTGAGCTTGAGCCGTCCGTTAGCAATAAGCTCCTGCAAATATTGCGTAATATGAACGATTTCAAAATTAACTTTAAAAGCGGAATATTCGTTTTTGAAGGTGTGGTAGCAATGGGGTGAAGAAACCAGAATTCTCTTGACGCCGGCATCGATAAATGTCTTGATATTTTCTTTAGCCAGACGTTTGAATAATTCCTCATCGCCGGTTTTCCGGATACTTTCCCCACAGCAGTTTTCCTTTTCCCCGAGAATGCCGAAATTAACACCGGCTTTATTAAGGATATTGACCGTAGCCGCGGCGACTTTTTTCAATCTGCCGTCATAGCTGAGGTAGCAGCCGGGGAAATACAGGATTTCCATACCTTCCGTAAATGTTTTTACATTCAGGCCGTTAGCCCAGGCACCCCGGTTCTTGCGGGGTTCGCCGAGAGGATTACCTTCACCGCCCAGATTAGTAGCAACGGTATGAATCGAGGCGGGCGTAATACCGGCTTCCGAGGCAATCCGGCGTATAGAAACACCGACTTCTATCTGTTTCACGCCGCGGGGGCAGCGCTCCGGACAGGTATTACAGGTAGTGCAGCGCCAGATATCCTCGCCCTCGATTTCCGGCAGGCCAAAATTAGCCTGTCTGACGATATTACGGATACTGAAATTTCTGACCCTGTTCCAGGGACAAACAGAGTCGCACATACCGCATTGATAGCAGTATTTAAAAGTTTCTCCGCCGGCTTCTTTTACGAGGTCGATGGCCTCTTTATAAGGGGATACTATCTCCATACGTCTATCCTTTTTCTATGCGTTAACGTCTAGTTTTTCTGCGATAAACGGGCAACGGCGGCAGCCACTTTATCTTTGCCGTACTTACTTATCATCGATTCGAGGCCGATTTCCATATCCGACGGATTCTCGGATTCTTCGACTTCCTCTTCGGTTTCTTCGTATTTCAGAACGTCATTCAAACACCACTCGACACACTTCGGCTTTTCCATCGGCGGGTCGCTCTCGCACATATCGCATTTTAACGGCAGGCCGGAATCCGGCTCCTTGAAAAGGTCGCGGGAGGGACAGACAGCCCGGCAGAAGTCACAGTCCTCGTATTCCTTACCGTCGATAATGTATTTATCGCGCCCCATACATTCCGCCGGGGTATATTCACCGGCGAATACCGGCAGAAAAATATCTTTGCCCCGGTTGGTGACTATCTGGATACGGGAGCGTGCCGGATTATTGCTGCTGTATTTAGGTGTAGCGTGAAAAGAAGAGCAGGCTATCTCACAGGACCGGCAGCCGTTGCACTTATCCGCATCGACTTTAATTGTCTTTACTTTTTTCTTCACTTTGGCCATCTTTGTAAATTCCTCTCTTCTCTAAGTCTTCATAGACATAATCAAGGTCTAATTCGTGTAATTTTTCTTTGGTCGGAATACCGTCCTTGTTCCAGCCCTTGAACTCGTAATAGGTATCCAGAAGTTTTTCCTCCAGCTCGGGGAACCGGTTCTTCCAGTGGTCCTGAGGCGGTTTTTCGTCAGCCCGGGTCATACCGCGGCGGTTGTTGTAAGCCCGGTGTAAGTTCCGGCTGCGGTTAACGATTTTCTTGAGCCCGGCTTCATCCAGGTCCATACCGGTAGCTGCCGAGATTAATTTCGGTAAGTTATGAATATGATAAGGAGGCTTCAAACAGAATGAGGACATACCGGCACACATACAGACGGCATCATCGATGTTATGCAGCATTTCCATCCAGTCCACGATTTGCGAGCAGATATCAGGCGTCGGATAGTAAGGAATGCCTTTAGGCCCGCGCGGTTCCCATTCCAGCAGCCACTGTTTCCAGCTTGGGTCAGGCAGTTGCGGCCAGTCTTTGACGAACTCTTCTCTCTGTTCCATCGTGGGGAAAGCTCCCTGAGGCCAGTTCCCCTCAATCTGGGTGATACTGATTTTCTCGTTAGTCGAATACATCAGATAATAAATCGGGTCGAGGGTGCTCAGTTTGAGAGGAAGCTGCTCGTGTTTCTTTATGGTGTTATGAGCCAGTTCCTGGGCCACTTTACCGAGTTTTTGTCCGGCCCACCAGGTTCCGTCGGCAAGGATATCGCCGACACCTTCACGGCGGACGAGACGGTCGAGCAGCCAGTTGAACTGTCCCTCTTTATCTTCGGGGCAGCCTTTGAAATCTTCTGCGGTGAATACCCCGGCTTCACGGAGTTCCACGCCGTAAGCCAGAATCTGCGGTGTGGAGAATGAATCGACGCCGTACTCGGTAGCCCGCTGTAAAATTCGGAAGTTAAAATCAAGACGGTCAACCATGGCGGCCATTGAATAAGTAAGTTTGCCGAAACATTTAGCCATATATCTCGGGGTATCTTTGTAAGAGATTAACGCGCCGCATTGCTGCGGGCAGTTAAAGCAGCTTATCAAACGCTTGATGGCACTTAACTGGGTAGACGTCCAATCCTCGGCGTGTTCCGGCGTCCAGAAATCACGGCGTCGTGTCCGGGCGTTGCCCCACATGAAGTTTTCCGAATGCCATTTTTCATCGGTATGTTTCATTTCCTGCGGTGAACCGATGCCGGACAGGATGGTCATCACGTGCGGGATAGGGTAAGCGTTGCGGTATTTGATATATTCCGTAACGCCTTTCATAAGCTCATTGAATTTTTCGCCGTTATAAAGGTTAATATCTTTCGTACCGCGGACGGCGATGGCTTTAATTTTCTTATCACCCATAACGGCACCGCCGCCGAGACGGGAGGCGCTGGAGCGGGATTGCTCGATAGAGGCTGTGAAACACCGGTTTTCACCCGCGAGACCGATAGCGGCAACCTGTGCCCGCGGCTCCTTCAATTCGGCGCGGATTAAATCCTGGGTTTCAAGGGCACCTTTTCCCTGTAAATGAGAAGCATCACGGATTTCGACTTTATCGTTATTTATCCAGATGTAAACCCATTTGGGGGACTTGTTTTTCAAAATTACTTTATCATAACCGGCGTATTTTAATTCCGAAGACCAGAAGCCGCCCATCATCGGGTAAGCCAGTAACTCCGATTGGGGCGAAATAAAGGTAACCACGGTGCGGTTGGCACTGAAAGCCGGCGTGGCGTTAAAGAGGCCGCTGCTGAATACCAGCATATTTTCAGCGTCGAAGGGCTTTACTTCCGGGCCGGTCCTGTCCCAGTGCAGCTTGACACTGGTGCCGAGGCCGCCGAGATGGGTTTCCATTAACTTCGGGTCGGTTTCCACCCGTTCGATGTTGCCTGTCGCTAAATCAATTTCAAGATTAAACCCTGTTTCTGCGTATCTCATTTTCCCTCACCTCTCATACTGGGTATTGCGAAAGTGCAAAGAATATGTTACCGAATTGTAACATCTTTTTTAGCCTTGTTTCTATTTGCATTACTCTCGAAATTACAGTAAAGATTCTCCTTTCCGTGGTCTCCCTGATTACCCGGCCGGTTTATTTTTTACTTCCTCTTTCAGTGTTTCCAGGTATCTTAACCTAGGAATAATTTCTTTATGTATCCGGCAGACTACCGATTTTCCGGCCCGCGTTCCCGTTAATAATAACTTATCGAACGGGCAGCCTCCCTGGCAAACGGTTCGCGACTCACACTTTCCGCATTCCTCCGGAATGTCAGGCTGGGCGAAGTTATAGTGGTACGCTTCGTTTTGGAGTTTACTCATCGGGTCAGGATCGAATATTGTGCCGGTCTTAAACGACTGGTTTCTGAGGCAGGGCCCGATACCGCCGTCCGGATAAACTGCAGCGATATTTTTTCCGCAGAGGAAATTAGATGTATCTGCGGTCCAGGTGGGTATCAAAGAATCCAGTAAATATGTGGTGTGGACTTTATAACCTTTAACGGCATATTTTTCCAATAAATCGCAGAGTTCGTGATACTTCTTTAATAATCTGGTTTTATATTCCTCATCGACGCCGCGGAATAAGTTCCGGTAAAATCTTAAACGGTAGCCGTTTTCCAGACCGAATCTGGCAATATCGAGCACTCTGGCCAGGTTTTCATCATCCAGTGTGGCGGTAATAGTCTGGCCTTTCGTATTCGAGCGGGTGCCGATTATTTTCATTCGCCGGGACAGTTCCGGCAGGCTGATATCCGTAATATTCACGGAGAACCAGTTTACATCTTCCAGGTCGTCCCAGTTAACGGCATCGACGAGGTCCCCGTTCGTATATACGTTACTCGGCATGCCGTCGGTGTTTTTAAATATCGCATCCATTAATTGCCTGATTCTATCGGTGCGCAGCAAAGGCTCACCGCCCAAAAAACTGACGGCATTAACTTTGATATTATTGGCCCGCCAGACCTCGGGAATCCATTCGAGTAAACGGCCGAACGTTCTGTCGTCCATTTCCATCTTGTTGTCTTCACCGACCTGATTAAAGGTGTAACAGTATTTACACCTCCGGGTGCACTTGTAGGAAAGAAACAGAATAAACCAGAAGAACGGCAGCTTCGACCAGGGACCTTTGCCCTGGATTCTGCCGTTATCGGCGGTGTACATTCTCTTCAGTTTTTCAGCGTGTTCGGTAAATTTTCCGACCATTTTTTACCGTAACCTTATTCAGCTATGATTTGTCTCTGGAAAAAATCTGGAAGCTTTTAACTCTATCGATTCCTTTTAAGCTAGTAAACATACCCTTTAAGGTTTCCGTCATAAATCCCCGGACGAAATTGTTTAACGGTACTGTTTTTTTATTCACGATAAGCACGATTTCTTTTTCCGGCTGTTCGGAGAGCCATTTTTCTATTAAATCAGTCAGAGCAGCGGTATTGTCTTTGGCCGCATCGAACTGGGGGACTTTCACCTTGAGTTTTTCATCGGTGACAACAGCAAGCAGCTGTTCCGGTTCGGCCAGCAATTCCGGCTCCACGGTTTTCCGGTGGATTTCAATCTTAGGGGTGGCAGCGTTTTTAAAGCCTTCGGTAAGTATCAAATCGATATCCGGGTCGATAAGGCGGGTAAGTTCATCGAGGTTAGTGTCCCGCCCGGTCTTTTGCATTAAAATCATTTCCTGCGGGCCGCTGACGATGACGGTTTCCGCACCGGCGGCAGTATAACGCCGGCTGTCCTTGCCGTCTTTATCGAATTCAAAACTATCGTGATGCGAGTGTTTAATAACGGCAACTCTGATGCTGCGTCTTTTCAGTTCGGTAACGACTTTTTCCATCACACCGGTCTTACCGGCGCCGGAACTGCCTATAAACGAAATAACAGGTATCATTAAAATCCCTCCCCGCCCCAGTCCAGCATCATGACATCGACCGTCTCGCCGGGTTTAACCAGTGCTTTATCTTCCGGAACGACGATGAGACCGTTTGCCTGACCCATCGAGGTAAGAACGTGGGAACCCTGGTGTCCGTAAGTCCGGGCGTAATATTGATTATCACGGCATTCGACGAACGCCCGGGCGAAAACACGCCGCCCGTCGTCATTTTTAATCGTGTCTTCCACCGTAGCTTTAATAAACCGTTTTCCTAGATTAGTTTTACCGGACATTTTCAAAATAGCCGGACGGGTAAACAACTCGAAAGCCACCATAGAGCTTACGGTATTGCCGGGCAGCCCGAAATGGGGTACTTTCCGTTTCCCGGACGGCAGCAAACCAAAGACCACGGGCTTACCGGGTTTCAGTCTGACCTGCCGGAAGATAGTACGGCCTTCTTTTTCGATAATATCTTTGACAAGGTCCAGGTCACCCTCGGATACGCCGCCGGTAGTCACGAGCATATCGGCTTTCAAGCCGCGGCGGATGAGTGAAACGAGTGTCTCTTTGTCATCTCCGGCGATGCCGAGCAACTCGGGAATTCCGCCGTACTGAGAGACCAGAGAGGATATCGTATAAGAATTACTGTTGTATATTTTCCCGGCGGGTAAACGGCGGCCGATTTCTACCAGTTCGTTGCCGGTAACCAGCACGGCCACCCGCGGCCGACGGATAACTTTAATACGGCTTATCCCCAGCGAGGCTATCATGCCGAGATGAGCCGGATTGAGAACCGTGCCTTTAGTAATAACAACCGACCCCTTTTTTATGTCATCCCCCGCCCGTCGGATATGAGAACCCGGCGTGACTTCGCGGAAGACGCGGACTTCACCGGTCTTGACCGGCTTTCCGTTATCCGTGTCTTCGAAGCGGACAACGGCATCAGCCCCCGGCGGTATCGGAGCCCCGGTCATAATTCTGACGGCAGTCCCGGCGGTTACCCGCTTTTTTGAAATAGCCCCGGCGATAACGGTATCGATAACTTTAAATACACAGGGTCTTTTTTCAGACGCTCCCGCAGTATCTGCCGCGAGTACTGCATAGCCGTCCATAGCGGAATTATCCATCGGGGGAATGCTTATTTTAGCCACGATATTCTCAGCCAAAACCTGTCCCCTGGATTCCAAAACGGGTCTGGTTTCGGCAGCCAGAGTTTTAATATTTTTGATAACTTTGGTTATTGCTTCATCAACGCTAAGCATAACAGTCTCCTGTGAGACCTAACTCATAAAAATCTTTTGTGAAGATGGGAGATAAGATGCCCCATTCAATCTAACGGTGTTCCTTTTCACTTTCGGTAACATTAACCGGGTGCCGGGACGGCGGGTTTTTTTACTCAATTCCGCCGCCGGATTTTCGTAATTCCGGATAACAGAATCGAAATATTCGTTGGCTTTTTCCGTGAGAGAGCCGTGGTACTCTTCAAAGAGAGCGGCAGCCTGCGGCCGCAGCCAGTCACCGGGTAAAAGTTCCGCGGGTAAATCCGGGTCGAAAAAAGGTAATTTCCGGTATTCGTGAATCAGGTTGAAGCGGGCTACGAAGCATTCGCTCGGTGCGATAATCTCGCCGGCCTTCAGCCGCTTCATATGTTCTTCCAGTTCGGGCTGGTATTCCGCCAGAAAATCGGCGTATTTACGGTGGATTTTATTCAAATTCCAGCAGCGGGAAACGATTTTCTTCGGGTCGGAGCAGCCGAGATGCTTCGCATTAAAGATATGGACGTATTCGTCAATCTTTAAACGGCGGAGCAGTTTCTTAACCTCTTTCGTCAGGTCATGAGGAGAAATCCAGGTGGCTTCGCCTAAAGGCCCGTAACCCAGCCAGCTTAATTCAAGACGGAGCCGGTCGCGGGCAGGGCGCAGCCGTTCGGGAATAGAGTAGGTAATGATGTTCCAGTTGCCGTCCCAACCGATATTTTTCCGCTGGAAAATACGCTGGGCACCCTCGGTAAGCAAGCTATATCCGTCCTCGGTTAAGGAGTAATAGCTTTTAGAGCCGGAACGGCGGGCTTTCAAAAAACCGGAACGGCACATGCGCGAAACGGCCGATCGTATGGCCTGTTCGGACAGGCCGAAATTGCTCAGCAATCGGACCAGACTACCTATACCTATTTCGCCGCCTCTGTGGAGAGCATAGTCCCCATAGAGGGTCAGCATAGCCGCTCTCGGATGGAACATCGGTATGCCTCTATTTTGGTAGTGCGTAAATTTAACGCCATATTCATTTTATCACTCAATACAATACCAGTCAATCTTAAAAACTTAAAGAAGTAAGTGAAATTACGTCGTACGAAATACGGTGATGCCGGAAATAAAAAGTAGAATTATCTAAGGCGGAATGCTATAATATTTGCAATAATCATTCCGCCAAAATCCGACCCGTTTTATTGCGATAATAATTTGGCAGTCTTGTCGTTTACGTAAGAGTTTCCGAGAAAGGGAGGTTTAAAATTATGCCGGGTACCGCCCTGTATTACGTTCTTTTCTGGGGAGTATTTCTGGTTTCACTGGGCATATTCATGTATCGCTTCAGACAGCTCTGGCAGTACACGTTTTTAGGCCAGAAAGTCGATAAAAGAAGTCCGGCCAGACAAATCTGGGACACGCTGGTCTATGTCTTCAGCCAACTATGCCAGCTGAAAAACTTCCGGTTAAAAGACTTTGCCCCGTTAGGCCATGCCTTAATGGTCTGGGGTTTCTTCGTTTCGATTTTATTCTATTTCTTCTTTATTATACTTGCCGGAGGTTTGGGGCTGGCCGGTCTGGAAGACACCGCCTTTTACTTCTATTTCACATGGATAATGGACTTTATGGCGGCGTTCGTCTTCATCGGGGCGTTCTGGGCCGTCATCCGCCGTTATATCGTCCGGCCGGACCGTCTGAAAGGCGAGCAGACCTGGGAAGCCGGTATCATCCTGTTTTCCGTATTAACCCACCCGATTACCCACGTTTTCGAGATTGGGACAAAAATCGCTACCGGACATTTTCCGGCGGAGTTCGGAACGGTCTTGCCGCCAATTAGCGGCTGGGTCAGTAATTTATTTACCGGGAACGCCGGTGTCGAGGCCTGGCACGTCGGTTTTATGTGGGCCCACTGGTTAACGGTGGTACTGGTTCTTATTCTTATCCCTTATACGAGATACACTCATATCATTGCCTCGATATTCAACGGTATTTTAAGAAACCCGAACCGGATGGGGACTTTGAAAACCGTCGATGTCGAAAAAGAGATGGAGAAGGAAGACCCGTTTGCCTGTAAGGCCGATACACTGACCTGGAAACAGAACCTGGATTTATTCTCCTGCGTGGTTTGCGGCAACTGTCAGGAACTCTGTCCGGCGTTTAATACCGAAAAACCGCTCAATCCGAAAAAAGTAATTCAGGATTTGAAGAAACACTTGCTTAAAACCGGTCCGCAATTAGTGGCGGCGAAAAACAAGGGTGAAAAAGCCGCCGAAGAAGTGAACATCCCCTTACCCGTTAATGTAGTAACGGAAGATGAAATCTGGGCCTGCAGCACCTGCGGCGCCTGCGATACGGTTTGTCCGGTATGGGTCGACCATATCGATAAAATCGTCGATATGCGGCGCAATCTGGTATTAGCGCAGTCCTCGATGCCGGAAACTGCCAAAGGGGCACTGGAAAGCATCGAGAAGAGAGGCCATCCTTGGAGAGGCACGACGAAACAGCGTACCGACTGGGCAGAAGGCATGAATATCAAGACGATGGCGGAAGATGCCAATGTCGATATCTTATTCTGGGTCGGCTGTACCTCAGCCCTGGAAGACCGTAGTATCAAGATTACGCAGGCATTCGCGAAAATAATGCAGGAAGCCGGTGTTAAATTTGGTATTCTCGGGCCTGAAGAAAGCTGCTGCGGCGATCCGGCCCGCCGTCTGGGCAACGAATACCTTTACCAGATGCAGGCACAACAAAACATCGAGGTAATGAAGGGCTATAACGTTAAGAAAATAGTAACTGCCTGTCCGCACTGTTTCAACACGATTAAGAACGAATATCCGCAGTTCGGCGGCAATTACGAGGTAGTCCACTATACCGAATTTATCAACGAGTTAATAAAGGCCGGCAAGATAAAATGTGCCTCCGGAGGCTTCGGTAAAGTTACTTATCATGATTCCTGCTATCTCGGGCGGCATAACGAGATTTACCAACCGCCCCGCCAGATATTGAAAAATATACCGGATATGAAACTGGTCGAGATGGAAATGAACAAGAAGCGGGGCTTCTGCTGCGGCGGCGGCGGCGGACGGATGTGGCTGGAAGAAAAGGGTATGCGGATGGGTGAAGTCCGCGTCGGGCAGGCAATGGATGCCAAAGCCGATATGATAGCCACGGCGTGCCCGTTCTGCCTGCAGATGTTCGATGATGCCATCAAAGCCAAACAGGCAGAAGAGAAATTCAAGGTTAGAGACGTCGCGATAATGACGCTCGAATCGATGGGGAAAAAGTAATACGGTTTAACCGATTAACCAGGTTTTTAAAGAGTCCGGTGGTATAATACTGCCGGACTCTTTTATTGAG
>CAZJQF010000031.1:11740-18890 GCA_964547925.1 uncultured Dehalococcoidales bacterium | reverse complement strand
CTTTGGGAAATATCAGCTTTAAGGGCTAACGAACGGCGTCCCATCGCTTTTACCTCAGCCGCAGTCTTTTTCGCAGCATCCGGATTAATATCAACGACGGCCACGTCGCATCCTTCACCAGCATACTTCAAAGATATTGCCCTGCCCATACCGCTGCCGCCGCCGGTCACAATGGCAACTCTGTCTTTAAGTAACATATTTCCTCCTTATTCGGTCTCTTGAATCAAAAAGCTATTCAATGCCAATAACACTCACAAAGGGATAGGTTTAAGTTATTATAAAGACAATGGGCTAGCTGTTCAATATCTATCTAGAATAGCCAACTGGCTGCACCGATAACTACTGCATATCGGCACAGCCAGTTTCATATTTCCTCTTTTAAAAAACCTTATTTATCGAGTGCCTTGTAAAAATCATTCTTCCCGTGAGCGGCTTCTCTGACACCCTGATCTCGCCGCTGTTTAAAGAAATTAAATTCATCGGGTTCGAATGAAATATTAGTATTCAATGTATGCACCAAATAGGTGTGAGAATAATCATGGGTTAATCCCATACTGTCGAATAACATGTGACGGGCAGCTTTACCCAGAGCAATTCCATCACGGGGATAACGTGCCAAGCCTTCGGCGAGTTCGTTAACTTCCGCCTCAAGCTTATCGGCCGGAACGGCGCGGTTCACCAAACCGATGCGGGCGGCTTCGGCACCATCAATCATCTTACCGGTTAAACATAATTCCATCGCTTTAGAATAGCCGCAGCGTAAAATCATCATCTGGGAAAGGGTACCGCCGCCAAGTCCCAGTCTTTCCTCGACGTGCCCCAGCTTACAGTCGTCGGCGGCAAGCAGCAAGTCGCAGTGTAGAAAATAATTTAGTCCGGCGCCTAGAAGGTGGCCGTGAGCCTGAGCTATTGTAATTTTTTCGCACAGAAAAAGCTCCTGAGATTTGGTGAAAAAGGTTAGTTTATCGAATTTTAGTCTTACCCTGATACTCGGACGGCGGGATTTTTCGCCCGGCTTGGGTTCTTTCCACCCGTAAACATGTCCGACTCTGGTTAAGTCGGCACCGGCACTTAGCGAGCGTCCTGCCCCTTTGAAGACGACCACTTTAACCTCATCGTCATCATTAACCTGTTTTATCGCTAAACTAAGCTCGTCATGAATCTCCGGACACATTGCATTCAGCCGGTCGGGATGATTCAGGGTTACATATGCGATATACCCCTTCTTTTCGTAGATAATATGTTCGAACGCCATTTCACTTCCTCCTTTTTTATTTAACCTAACAACCGGATAACCTCGGTCGCATCATTTGATTCATCAAGGTGTTTTACCATATCAATTATTTGATTAACTTTCTCAGCGGATAAAGGTTTTCGGGAATTGGGGTTACATTCTTTAAATTTGGCCGCACAATCATCGAAAGTCATCGGCCGGGCAACACTACCGAGGCAATGTTCCACTTCCTCGGTATATTCTTTGCCGTCTTTCATAAGTATAGTTACCCTTCCCGGTCCGACTCCGTGGCGGGTCATCGAGGGTTCGTGGACGCCGGTGACTTTATTCGAGACGGCGAGGATTTCTTTATTTTTAATACTCTCCGGAGTGAAGTCGTTTACGGTAATCTTACCTTTAACCAGAGCTAAGGCAATCGCCCAGGGGACGCTAAACTGGGAATCGATAGGATTCCGCGGCGAACATTTTACCTCCGGGGGTGTGCACAGGGCATAACCCTGGTCGCCGCCGTAGGCAGTGATAGATTTTATTTTCGCCGGGGAAATATCATATTTCTTTTTTAAACTGAATATGGCGTCGATATAAGCATGCGTGAAACCGCAGTTCGGGTACGGTTTCATACCGAGGTCTGCTCCCCCGAACCTTTTACCCAATTCTGCGGTTAAAATTTTAGCCGAATAATCGCCTCCGTGATACTGGTTGAAAACGCCGTATCTACCCTCAAGAATGTTTCTGGCTCCGGTGATGCCTCTTTCGGCCATCAGAGCCGAGGTGACGCCGCCTCTCGAAGATAATCCGGCACCTAATCTTTTAGTTAAAGCCCCGTCATCCACCGCCTGAGAATTGCCGGCACACTGGTGATAAGCGATACCGATGGCATTTACCATCTTTTCCGGGTCAAGCTTCATTATCATACCGGCTATCGACGCGGCACCCAGATATCCGTATAGGGGCGTAGGATGCCAGCCCGATTTAATTAAACTGCCGTTCGGACGGCTGGCCAGACCGAGTCTGCATAAGAAATCCTGGCCTAACGCTAAAGCGGTGATAAAATCCTTGCCGCTGATTTTGCCCTGTCTTTCCGCCACCGCAAAACCACTTGAAACAGCCACGCATCCGATATGCACCTGAGCGTCCTGATGACCGTCATCGTAATCGAGGGCATGTATCATCGTCCCATTCACCAGAGCCGCATCCGGAGCCGGGCAACGGGTATCATAACCAATTAGCGTACTCTGTCCCTTTCCACCCCACTCTTTAACTATATCGACCAACTCCGGGATACCGCTTTTTAAAGTGCCGCCTATTGCGGTTGCCAGACTATCGATTACTTCCTTCTTTACTGCTTCCACCGCAGCTTCCGGCAGGTCTTTATATTTTATATTCGTAAAATTATCAACGAAAGCATAGATTGCATCCATCTATCCGCTCCTTGGATATCCTAACTAAATCCAAAAGTTTTAATACATGCCACCCGTGATGGCGATGGCTTCACCGGTTATGTAGTCGGACTGGGGCGAAGCTAAATAAAGCGCCAGGTCGGCAATATCTTCCGCCGTACCCATACGTCCCAACGGGATCATGTTAGATACCATCTTATAATCTTTCTCCCGGGCTTCATCAAAACTGACGCCGTCTTTTTGCGCCATTTTTTCAAAAGCATTGTCTCTCAAGTTAGTGATAATGGCGCCCGGATTAATCGCATTGACATTGATTTTGTATTGCCCCAATTCCAGAGCCAGTGTCTTGACGAGACCGATAGCCGCGAACTTCGAAGAGACATAAGCGCTGCTGCCTTTTACGCCATGAGTGCCGGCCTGAGAAGCAACAATCACGATTTTCCCGCCCTGGTTCCTGGTAATCATATGTTTAGCGATGGCTTTCGAGACTAAGAAAGTCCCTAACACGTTGACATCCAGGCAATCCCGCCAGTCTTTTTCCGTATGGTCGACCATCGGAGTCCCCACCGGGCCCCGGACTCCGGCACAATGAACCAGGATATCGATTTTACCAAATTGTTCCAGAGTCTTATTAACCGCCATGTCGACATCGCTGGTTTTAGTAATATCGATTGCGAAGGACAAGGCCTTCCTTCCCAACGCATTTATCTCTTTAACTTCATCCGCCAAACCCTGCCAGTTTTCATCACCCGGGAACAGGCTTTTAGGGGCCGCAAATTTATCGGTTACAATAACATTGGCTCCTTCCTGAGCCAGTTTTAGGGCGATAGCATGCCCCATACCTCTTTTGCTGGCGGCTCCGGTAATAAAAGCGACTTTGCCATCTAATAAACCCATTTTGATTACCCTCCTAATTAATCTTTATCAATCTATTCGAATACACCGTTAACGGTATATTCGACAAATTCTTCATCCGTCATACCGAGAATTTGCGAACAAACGTATTCGGTATGTTCGCCGATGCGCGGGCTGGGGCGAAACGCCTGTGCCGGGTTCTGCTGCATTCTGATACTCTGCCCGAGGTGATTAAATTCCCCTACTTCCGGGTGGTCTAGCTTCCAGAATAACTCACGATGCTGTAACTGCGGGTCAATACAAATATCGGCCGCGTTTTTAACCACGCCCGCCGGTATCCCGGCTTTCTGTAACTGCTCCATAACTTCTTCCGGAGTGAAATTAACCGTCCAGGCACTCATTATTTTATCGATTTCCGCTTCATTTTTCTTGCGGTTAATAAAAGTGCGGTATTTTTCATCTGCGGCGTAACCGGGCTTTCCGATTATCCCGCAGAGTATTTCCCACTGTTTATCGTCGAACACCGCTATCGTACACCAGCGGTCGTCACCCTTACACTGATACGCGCCGTGAGGAACGGCATTCGGATGTGAGTTGCCTATTTTTTGCGGCTCTCTATTATTTACAACGTAGTCCAACAAACCAGGGGCGACGAAGCACAACGCGGTTTCGAACTGTGAAATATCCAGTACTTGTCCTTTTCCGGTTTTATCGCGGTAATCCAATGCGGCGATTAAAGCCGCCACCGCAAATCTGGGGGAAATACAATCCGTGTAGGGAGAGATACCGAAGGGTAAGGCTTCGTTTGCCGACCTACCGATGAAATTGGGAATCCCGGCTACAGCCGCCAGTATCATACCGAAGGCCGGCTGGCGGGCGTTAGGTCCTTTAGTCCCGAAGCCGCTTTGCCTCAACAAGATGATTTTTTCGTTCATCTTTTTCAAGGCTTCGTAATCCAGACTCCACTTTTCCATAACCCCGGGGGTAAAATTTTCCATGACGACATCCGATTTTTTAACCAGTTTTTCCACTATTTTCATCGTTTCGGGATTTTCCATATTCAGCGTCATACTAAAAATATTGGAATTAAAATGGTTAAAATAACCGCTCCGGTCGAGCCCCGGCTGTTTGTCCTTATACGGGGTGGAAATGCGTAACGTACAGGGGCGTTTGGTGCTTTCCACCCGGATAACCGTAGCCCCGTAATCGGCGAAATATTTCATCGTTAGCGGCCCTACTATCGCCCAGGAAAAAGAGGTGATGGTCAGACCGCTGAATATATTTTTATTTGCTACATCAACCAACTGATATTCCCCCCTAGATAATACCCGCTTGTTCCAGTGCCAGTAAGTCCTTGTCCGAAAGTCCGATTTCACCAAACACTTCTTTATTATGCTCACCGATGAGCGGAGCCCTGAATCTGATTTTGTAGTCTTCCGCTGACGATTGAATAAATGTTTTCGGATAAGTGATTTTATCATTCAGCTCCGGGTGTGCAACGTCCTGCCAGAAGTTCCGGTATTTGAGCTGGGTATTGTTAAACAGGTCGTTCATACTCGATAACGGGCAAACGGAAATCCGTCTTTCGGAAGCTCCGTCGGCAATTTCCTTTTTGGTATGCGACTTGAAAAACAGTTCAATGGGTCTTGAAATCGCATCGACAACTCCCTGATTCACTTTAAACATGTCCAGAGTATCGAAGTCGAGCGTTTTCAAATAACTATCTGCCATGCCTTCGCCGTCCATCCAGGCGGTTAATTCCTGTAGAGTTTTAGCCCCGGTGCGGCCGCCGATGATATTAAAGAAGACGTAACCGTCTTTACACTGCCAGACCTGCCGCTGGGTGGAATTCATACTCGGACGGAACATGCCTGCCCGTTTCGTGATTATATTTTCCATCTCCCAGAGAGGTACCGAGTTAGCCAGAAACCAGGCGGAACTGTGCTGCATCGAAATGTCGATATATTGGCCTTCACCCGTCTTTTTCCGGTGGTAGTAAGCCATCATCACACCCGCTGCGGCATCAGCACCGGCCAGCATCCAGGATTGCGGTAGACTCATGTGCAACGGAGGGAGTGCCACATCACCGGTCTGGTACAGAATACCGCTCATACCCATGGTAACGATATCGGAAGCAAGGTAATCACGATAAGGTCCGGTCTGCCCGAACGGCGTAATGGACGCCATGATGAGGTTATTGTTTATTTTACTCAGCTCGGTATAACCCAAGCCGATTTTATCCAGGTATCCCGGAGGAAACGATTCGATAAGAAAATCAGTTTTCGCGACCAGCTTCCGGAAAACCTCTTTACCGTCAGTCGTCTCGATATCCAGAGTTATACCCCTCTTATTCGAGTTATAGGCATACCAGTAAAGGCTCTTTTCCGGGTCTGGGTTATCATGCCAGAAAGGGCCGATATTACGCGAAGCGTCTCCACCCGGTTTTTCCACTTTGATAACATCCACACCGAGGTCGGCTAAGATTTTACCGCATAGAAAACCGTTTTCGCTGGTTAAGTCCAATGCCCGGCAATTATTCAGCATATTTGTGCTACCTGACTGACTCCTTAAATTCTACAAACACCGGTAATTGATATTCTAGGCTTTCCCTTTAGCTTTCAGGTCTTTCCAAAGGTCTTCAATAGCTGTTTTCAGATTAGCTTCCGGCGGGTAAACTCTATCAAAGCCCAATTTCTTGAATTTTACCTCGTCATCTTTGAAATCGTGCCGGGAAACACCCAGGATACCGCCGATATACAATAGAACGTCATCCAGACCGGCTTCGCGGCATTTGTCCTTGAAACCACGCACGTCCAGTTCAGCCATTCCGTAGAGCGAACTCATCAAAATAGCATCGGCATTGGTCTCCTGAGCTGCCTTGATGAATTCATCCGGCGGCGTTAAACAACCCAGCGCAACAACATTGAATCCTGCATCGCTAAAGGCCCGTGACAGAATCTTCGTCCCGATGACATGAGCATCCTGACCAACAGTTCCGGTTATAATCGTAGGTTTCTTCTCCATCTTACGCTCCAATGATCCTCCCTTTACTAAAGGCCCAGAAATCTTCCACGACAACGTCATAGTCCATTTTCCGGCCTTCGGCTTTTTCCCGTTCGGCCACTTTATTCTGATGAAACTCTTTAATTTCCTTAGAAAACGGCAGATTACCAAAGTCGAGATACCGGCACGCACCCTGGCTATCTTTTATACCTAACACCTTGTCCTTAACCAGAACACTGGGACAGAAGGGTGAATCAATGAAACCGGCATCGACAGCTTTGATGGAACCGACTACGACATCACCATTACCGAGCTCGATTATCTTATTCATTAAAGCATCTACTTCCATCTCGGTGATTTTCTCTTCTTCTTCGAGGCCGTTGATTTTAAATTCGATTTTCTGGGTACGCAGTACATTAAATAACCAGTTGGCGGCATCATAACTGAGAGAGTGTGCTTCATTGGTCGGGACGCCGGCACCTTCATCGATGGTACGCACGAAAACCGTCTCCGAATTGCCCAGCACGCCTTCTACTGCCGTGTAGCACAAATAAGCGAAAGCTCCCCCCATACCCTGCGGAACCGGGAAGAGCGGAATCTGGTTAGTGAAGATACCGGGAATTACCACATCTTTATAGCCGAAATGGTCGAGGTATTT
>CAZJQF010000031.1:9049-11640 GCA_964547925.1 uncultured Dehalococcoidales bacterium | reverse complement strand
GTCGGCCACTGTGCCAGGACCTCTTTACGCATTTCCATGAATTCTTTTTCGGGGATACATTTTTGCCTGATATTAGTCTCCATTTTTCTCCTATATCACCTCTTCCTCTCTAAGTTTGCTTATTTCATCCCAGTCTAAACCGAGAACATCCATTAACACTTCTTCCGTGTGCTGGCCAAAATTAGGGGCAGTCCGGTAAACCGCCGGGGGTGTTTCACTGAACTTCATGGGGAACCCGACCATTTTTTTCTTTCCCATAGTGGGATGGTCGACATCGATAATATAATCGTTTAAAGTTATCTGCGGGTCATTTACCAAGCCGCTTAACTCGTTAACGGGAGAAAACGCCAGCCCTTCTCCCTTTTCTTCCAAAACTTTCAGCCAGTCAGCCTGAGGTTTGGTCTTGAAAATATTTTCCAGAAGACCGGTTAACTCCAGACAATTGTCCCGTCTGGCTTTAGAGTCGATATATTTAGCATCTTTCTCTATGTTACTAATTCCTAAAGCGGTACAGAAAGCATGCCAGTACCGGTCGGATTGAGCTTCACACAGCAGCACCCATTTCCCATCGGCACACTCATAATGATTCGCCAGAGGATTTCTTAACGTCTTTTTCGAAGGCCGGGGCATAGAGCGTCCGCGGAGAAGTGTAACGTTTACGTTGTATGCCTGGATATGGACACCGGAACCGATGAGAGAAACCTCCACCACCTGACCGATACCCTGCTTATCCCGGGCGAGTAATGCCGCCATAATACCGCTGGCCAGCATCGTGCCGGTTATCTGGTCGAATACAGCTCCGGCGATTTGTAAGGGAGGGCTGTCGGGTTCGCCTAATGTAGTCATGATGCCGGAGCGTGCCTGAGCGATAACATCAAAGCCCCGTTTCATGTTATCCGGGCCTTTGGAACCATAACTGGTAGCCAGACCGTAAACCAGCTTCGGATTATATTTTTTAAGCGTTTCAAAACCGATATTCAAATTGCCTATTGCCGGCAGTGAATAGTTGGTGCAAAAAACGTCCGAGACGCCTATCAGCTTGTGCAGTAAATCCTGCCCCTTCGCTTTCTTCATATCCAGGGTAATGCTTTTTTTATTTCTATTGGCAGTCTCAAAAAGAATATTCGTGCCGTCCGGCATAATCATTCCCCGGCCGAAGGTGGATTCCATACCCCGCACCGGGTCACCCTGGACTCTATCCTCGATTTTAATAATCTCCGCCCCCAGATCACCCAGCATATAACAGGCAGAAGGGGCGCTGAGATAACCGCCGCATTCGATAACCCGAATCCCCGAAAGTGGACCCGCCATAACTACCTCCTTTATACACACTCCGGAAAAATCCCGGATAATAAATTCTACCCGCTCGTTAACCGCCGTAAGGAAATCAGTTCCTCAGGAGACGGTGCCGAAATCTCTTCAACTTTATCCGCGGTTTTCAATGTCCAGCCGCACTGGTCCCGTACCAGTTTTATTCGTTCCTGTAAATCAATTACTTTGGAATTCGGGAAACAGGCAGCCAGTTTTAATTCCTCTTTCCCAATCGCTTTTTTGAAAATGCCCATATTAGAAACTACAGTTGTCATCCGGATACCCGGACACGTAACGTACGGTAAAGTTTCCACAAAACGGTCTTTTGATTGATTAATGATGACGATAACTTCACTGGCGTTACCGACATCGTTTGCGCCGCCGGAACCGACTAAAAACTGGCCGCTCGATGTAAGCGTAGAATTAGTACTGCCGAATTTATCAATCTGCCCGGCACCGATTACTCCCAGACAAAGATTATACTTTCCGCCGATGAGTACACCCTGTGAAGTAATCGTGTCCGTAACCATCTTGGAGGCATATACTGCTGCCAGACCCTGCAGTGCCATCTCACCGTGTAACGGTTCATAGCCGTATTGGCCGTTGCCGGTAATTATTTCCAGTTCATACCCCTTATTTTTAAGGAGATGGTAAGCCAACACAACCGCCGTGGAACTGGAACCGGCACCGAGAAGGACTACCTTGAGTCCGGAAGTTTCGATTTGCCGCACGATTTCCCGCGAGGCCGCGATTATCATCATTTCTTCTTCCGAATACTCAGCGGTTGTTGTTTCCGATGAAATTCGGTTTGGTTTTTCCGTAACAGGTTTACCCTGGTGGAGTGCCTGGACTCTCTTCTCCCCCAGCTTTTTCAGATAGTCTTCCGGAGAAGCACAATCTAATACCCATTTTTTAATCCAGCTATCTAAAGTTTCACGAGATTTGAAGGCTTCATGTAATTCTTTTAAAAACTCCGCATCCGACTCGTACCCGTTAAAATCTTCCAGACCGGGATTAGCTAATGAGAAAGGATGAACTCCCATCGGCACTACTGATACCGCTTTAACGAGATGCCCGGGTATCTTCACCAGAGCGGCATGTTTTCTGATTACATCCTGAGAAACGATTTTTTCTACGGTAACCAGCACTCCGTTACGGCTCGCCAGCGAGCCCCAGATATCATCGCCGTAGGGTATGGTTAAAATCGTATTACCCTGAATATCGGCGACACAGCCGTGGACGATAGAAATATCCGGGTTAAGCGCCTGTAATATACCGGT
>CAZJQF010000031.1:6836-8949 GCA_964547925.1 uncultured Dehalococcoidales bacterium | reverse complement strand
GCGAAAATCATTTTCTTGAGAAAGTTACAGGAAAGAAGATTAATCGCATGGCCGGTGACGGTACTTTCGATTAGAGTAAAACCGGGGTTTGTCCCGTAAAATTGGCGGATAATTTCACAAATGGCCCCGCCGGCGCCCCCGATGCTGCCGGCAATATGCAGATTCATACCGGGCTGAACATTCCGCTTGATTGCCTCTTTAAGAGGGAGGACTTTTCCTGAATCTATTTCAACCATTAATATACTACTGTCCGAAGCTATTTTCGAGTCTTTGTTATATTCAATCAGCCTATTCATGGCCCGGGTTAACAGGCTTTACGGGAGCAAGATTCCACAATACGGAACAGCTGTTCCCTGATCGTTTCTTTACCATTATAGCATAACCTGTCAAGAGGTAAACCGACTCAATAATATTTCCGGTGAGGGTGAGGTACAAGTGTTAACAGGAATATATTAATTAGCCGTACCGGTATCGTTCGGCCGGACTAATTTGAGGGATATTTTTTCGGCGCATTCTTTAACCGCCTGAACCAGACTCGGAATCCGGGTTTTCATACGGATTTCCGGGCCGATTAAAGTCAAAGCTACCGGCAGTGCGTAATTCCTTATCGGAGCTGAGACACAGGTTACTCCCAAAGTCTGTTCATCATTACCTACGGCATAACCGAGCCGTCTGGCGGTTTGCACTCTTTTAATTAAGTCCTCGGGATTAACTTTATTAGGTTTGGTATTCAACTCGTACTTTATGTTATCCAGAATATTAGATACCTGGTAATCATCCAGCTGAGACAGCAGCACACTGCCGTCAACACCTTCATGTATCGGCCGGATTTTAAAGTTGGCTCCCTCTACTTTGAGTTCACTCTTACTGGTAACGACATGAATAATAATGCTGTTGACGCCCATTTTTATACCGAGGTTAACGGTTTCTCCGGTCGATTCCGATAATAAATTCATATCCTCCGAAGCACAACTGGTCAAGTATTCCTGAGTCGTCAGCGGTGTCGAGATAAGTTTAATAATCGCGTATCCGAGGTAATACTGGTGGTTGGTCAAGTCTTGCATGACCATTTCGGATTCGTTTAAGGCTTTTAACAGCCTGTGAACGGTGGATTTACTTAACCCGCATTTTTTTGCGATGTTCGTAACGGAATTAACCCCGTTACTGATGCAATTTAAAACATCCGCCGCACGGCGTATCGATTGCACGGCAGATTCTTTTTTTGATACTTCGGGCTTCGTTTGCGTTTTCTTAAAGTTTTGCTCCATAGACAAGTCCAATTATTCAATAATTACTGTGTTTTGTCAAAAACGTTGCCTACTTTTTCCGTATATATGACGATAATACCGGTGTTAGAATGGTAAAAATTAACAGACCGCCGTTAAATATCTTATTATTATATAATGTACAAGTAATACTTTTCCGATTCGCTAATAATTAAAATACTTTAAGGGGGCATATAAATGAAAAGGGATTATAAAATATTGATTAACGGCAAACTCCTTACTTCTCCATCCGGGGAAACGATGGAGGTCATTAACCCGGCCAACGGAAGTGTGGTAGGTATGGCCCCGAAGTGCCGCCCCGCAGAAATTAATAAAGCTGTTGCCGCAGCAAAGAAAGCGTTCCCGGCCTGGTCGGCCATGCTGATTGAAGACCGCGGCAAAATACTACGTAAATTAGGGCAGGCTATTGCAGCCCGTAAGGACGAATTGGCGAAGCTGGAAACGATGCAATACGGCGGCCCGCTCTGGAAAACCACCAGTTTCGATATGCCCTTTATCCCCGAAATGTTAGATTATTATGCCGGCACCGCCAGAGCAATTACCGGGTTGAACCTGCCCGCCGGGCTCGACCGCACTTCCATAACGATACGGGAACCGCTGGGAGTGGTCGGATTGATTACCCCCTGGAACTTTCCGCTCATAACGGTTATGTCCAAGCTGGCCCCGGCGCTTATTATGGGGAATACCTGTGTTATTAAACCGCCTTCCTGCTGTCCGCTCACCGCTTTAATCCTCGGGGAACTGACTGTGGAAATCGGGATGCCGCCCGGTGTCGTAAATATCGTTACCGGTCCCGGCAGCACGGTCGGCGAAGCGTTAGTCAAACA
>CAZJQF010000031.1:0-6736 GCA_964547925.1 uncultured Dehalococcoidales bacterium | reverse complement strand
CTGATGCGTATCAAATCTCCCGAGGAAGCGGTAGCGATTACCAACGACTCGCGTTACGGTCTCTGCGCCTCGATATGGACGGAGGACCTGCGTACCGCTTTAAATATGAGCCGGCAAATCCATACGGGCACGGTCTGGCTGAACCAGCACCTTTCTATCGTCTTCGACGTCCCCTGGGGCGGTTTTAAGGAATCCGGTTTCGGGAAAGAAAACTCGATTCTCTGTCTGGAGGAATATACCCGGATTAAACATGTCTGGATAGACCTGGTGGGCAACCCGGCGACGCCCTGGCACGATAAAGTGTAAAAAATTATTTTCTTAATTTTCGTGATAGTATAACGCGGATATTATTAATAATAGGTATAATAATATCCGCGTAGTTTAGCCTCAAAAATAGAATCAGATTTGTAATACCTGCGTAAATATGTATAGAATTTTATTAGAAAATTTCGGATGTTGGGTGTAAAAGGTGAACAAATTATTTGCAACTCTTGAAGAAGCTATTTCGGACATAAAAGACGAGGCTACTATCGCAATCCCCGGCTTTTTTGTAGCCGGGGTGCCGCGTGCCTTGATAAACGCACTTATCGATAGAGGCACGAAAAATCTTACGCTCGCCTGCGGGTGCGGTCCGCTGGTAGGTGCCGCCGAAGAACTCGACAAGCTGGTGAAGAATAAACAGCTAAAAAAAGTAATCGATTCGTACGGCTTATTCCGTTCCGCCAGTAAAGGATTGAAAAGTGCTTTCGAACAGGCCGTGAGAGCCGGAGAAATCGAACTCGAAGTTTACCCGATGGGTACTTTGGCGGAAAAATACCGGGCGGGTGCGGCGGGGATTCCCGCTTTTTACACACCGGTCGGCATTGGTTCCGTCGTTGAAGAACGTATTGTTTCCAGTGTTCCGGAGCACTGTACTCCCAAAGAAACCCGGATGTTCAACGGTAAAAAATACATCCTGGAATACGCTCTGGTACCTGATTTTGCTTTCATCCATGCCCACCGGGGTGATACGGAAGGAAACCTGATTTATAATATGACGGCACGTAACTTTAATCCGGTGATGGCCGCCGCCTCGAAAATTTCCATCGCCGAAGTGGAAAATATCGTCGAGCCGGGCGAACTGCCGGCCAATAATATCCAGACACCGGGCGTATACATCAAACGAATGATAAAAGTAGCCCGTCCCGAGTTTGCAGTAACCATAGATTCTTAAAAGAGACAGGATAAATAATATGAAAATTCCAAATTTTAAAAAGCTGGAAGGGGTGCCCCGGGAGATGATGGCCTTACGGGTCAGCCGGGAGATTCCGGAGGGAAGCTACGTGAATCTCGGCATCGGCATCCCTACTCTGGTTTCGAACTGGATTGAGGGCCGTGATATCATACTCCAATCCGAGATAGGTATGCTAAAGACAGGACCGATAGCCTATGATAACGACGTCGATCAGGACTGTATCAACGCCAGCAGCCAACCTATCTGCACGATGCCGGGCAGTGCTTTCTTCGATATCGTCGAATCCTTTACGATGATACGCGGCGGGCGGATGGATGCGGTTGTCATGGGAGCTTTGCAGGTAAATGCAAAGGGCGACTACGCCGGCTGGGCAAATCCTGCCCGGGGTCTGACCGTGGGTAATATCGGCGGTTCGATGGACCTGTGTGCGGGAGCCAATAAATTATTCATTACGATGGAGCACGTTACCAATACCGGGGAATATAAGATATTGAATAATTTGACTTACCCTGCTACAGTGAAAAATGGGGTCGATATGATATTTACCGATTTAGCGGTTATCGAGGTTGTTCCCGAAGGCCTGCTACTGAAAGAAGTTGCTCCGGGACTTACGGCGCAAGACGTCCAATCGGTAACGGAGCCTAAACTCATAATTAGTCCTGATCTGAAAGAGATGGAGTTCTAAAAAAAGAGAGCTAAAGAGGTGAGGTGAAAAATGGCAAATCAAGTGGGCAAGCGGTATTTCTGCAAAAAATGCGGGGCGGAATTCATCGTAACCAAAGCCGGTAACGGAACGATTACCTGCTGCGGCGAACCGATGGAACAAAAGAAATAAGAAGGATTTGAAATGGCTAATCAATTAGGAAAAAGATACAAATGCAGTAAATGCAATACGGAAGTATTATGTACCAAAAACGGTAACGGCGAAATCATGTGCTGCGATACCAAAATGGAAGAGATAAAACCCCGCCCGGTACCCTCTTCCGATTAATACGGTTTTCGCTCTTCTCATTTTCATCCGTGCCTCTAATTAATACGAAATGAATGAAACAATAACCTGCCGTAAGAAAGCTAATATCGCTTACGTTACATTTAACCGGTCGTTTGGTAATAAAAATAATTCCCAAAAGGCCGGAGAGCTGAGCGACATCTGTAACGATATCAATCACGACCGGGATATCTACGTAGTTGTCCTTACCGGATATGGAAAAATCTTTTATCCGGGAAACAAAACAACAGACAACCAAACTGTAGAGAACCTTGCGGAAGCGATTGCGGATATCACCAGACCGGTAATCGCCGCCATTAACGGAGACGCTCTGGGGCCGGGGCTGGAAATAGCTTTAGCCTGCGATATCAGAATAACCTCGAATACGGCACGGTTCGGTCTTCCGCAAATAACCGAAGGATATATTCCCTCCAACGGCGGAACACAGCGGTTGCCACGCCTTATCGGCCGGGGCAAGGCCTTAGAACTAATTCTCTCCGGCGATATTATCGATGCCGGAGAAGCCTTGAGAATCGGCCTGGTACATAAAATATTACCTCCGGCAGATTTATTACCTGAGGTTGAAAAAACTGCAACAACGATGGCCGCCAAGGGACCCTTTGCCCTCAAATACGCTAAAGAAGCTATCTTAAAGGGCATGGACTTCACACTCGAGCAGGGATTACGGCTGGAAGCAGACCTTTATATGTTGCTGCATACGACGCAGGACAGGGCCGAAGGCATTAAAGCATTTCAGCAAAAACGGCCGGCCCAATTTAAGGGTGAATAACCTGACTTCTACTAACCTTATTATCCGGATTTAATCGATGAGCGCTTTTGAGACAATTATTTACGAAAAACAGGACGGTATCGGCTTTGTTACGCTTAACCGGCCGGCGTCTTTAAACGTATATAACATCAAAATGCGGGACGATTTATTCGAGGTTTTTTCGGCCATCAAGGATGATAACGATGTTAAAGTAGTCGTTGTCCGCGGCGCCGGAGAAAAAGCGTTCTGTGCCGGAGCTGACTTATCGGAGTTCTTAACCGCACCGCCGCCGGTATTGGCCCGGGAAGCACGGTTCGGACGGGACCTCTGGAAACTCATGGCAAATATATCCCAGCCGATGATTGCCGCTTTACACGGTTATGTCCTGGGGTCGGGCATTGAAATCTCCCTCTTTTGCGATATACGCATTGCTTCCGACGATACGAAATTCGGCCTGCCGGAGGTTGGTTTGGGTATTATCCCCGCCGCCGGAGGCACGCAGACGGTACCCCGTATCACCGGAATTGCCTGTGCCATGGATATGCTGCTGACGAACCGCTGGATTAATGCCGAAGAAGCCTACAAGGCTAAGCTGGTGAATAAAATCACTCCCCGTAAAGAGCTATGGCCTACGACAGAAAAGCTGGCCCACAAAATGGCAACTTTTAGTGCTGCGGCATTAAATCTGGCAAAACAGGCAATTGTCCGGGGACTCGATATGAGTTTACCCGAAGGCTTAAAGCTCGAATCACGCCTGTATCAAAGACTCGAACAGTCTCAGGAGAACTAATGGACTTTAACTTCACGGAATCCCAGCTCAGTCTTATAAAAATGGCGGGCGATTTTACCAAACGGGAAATCGAACCTATTGCCGGGAGTCTCGATAAAGCCGAAAAGCTGCCGGATGAATTTATCGGCAAGCTTGCCAAACTGGGACTGCTGGGAATGACGATTCCCGAAGATTTCGGCGGCGCCAAAATGGATAATCTAAGCTGTGTTATGGCTCTGGAACAATTAGCCTACTCCGGAACGGGAGTATGGTGGCTTGCCGCTTTCAATAACAGCATTCCCGAGACGATATATCATTTCGGTAACGAACAACAACACCGGCAATTCCTGCCTTCTTTTTGTAACGGTTCGGCGTACGCCAGCATCCAGTTTACCGAGGACGATACCGGATCCAATCCGGCAGACATTAAGACTACCGCCAAGGTAAACGGAAACGGTTATTTGATTAACGGCACAAAACGTTTCAGCACCTTCGGAGCAAGAGACGGTTACGCCGTTATCTATACCAAAGATGAAACCGGGGAATGCACGCCGTTCATTATTAAAAAAAATATTAAAGGCTATTCCGTCACTAAAAACTGGGAGCTGATGGGTTCGGGCGGGTCTGAAGCCGTCGATGTTTCTCTAAATGATTTCAAGGTATCCGAGAAAGATATACTCGGACAAAAGGGTAAGGGCTTTAGCGTCCTGCTTTACTGGATTGCCATTGAAAAAATCGAGCAATCCGCAGCAGCCGTCGGTATCGGGCAGGCGGCACTGGATGAAGCGGTAAAGTATGCCAAATCCAGAGTAATACGGGGGAAATCAATCTCCCAGATGCAGGGTATCAAATGGATACTGGCGGAGATGAAAGCTAAAATAGAATCCGCCCGGTGGCTGACTTACCGCACGGCCTTTTTGCAGGACCAAAAAAGCAATGAGTGGATAACCGAAGCGGCCACGACTAAATTATTTGTTATTCCGGCGATGATGGAAGTCGTGGAAATGTCCCGCCGCATCCACGGGGCGTACGGCTACACGAAAGAATTTAAAATCGAGCGGTTGTACCGGGCTATCGCCGGTTTTTCCGGTATTGCCGTGAGTCTGGAAATAAATAAATCGATTGTCGGAGATTCGTTAGTCCGCGGTTAATAGTGCTTTCCGAAGAGGGAAGAAGAGATGATGAGTTCCTCTCCTCTTCCCTCTTCAGGCTTCTCAGATCCATTCGTTTTACGCTCAGGACGATAAACTTCGGTTTATCGACTTCTCTGACAAAATACCGTTTTTTTACCTTCAATCACTAGACCAGAAAAAGGGCAGATAGCTATTCAAACAAGTAACGTAAATGTATCCCTAACCTATCCCCCCAAAATAAACAAATTACAAATTACTCAATACTAATTACTTATTTCCCTGGTTCCTGACTTCCGTCGGGATGGGAATTAATATTTACTCTGCCCGCTCCCCCGAGTGATTACTCTACGAGAAAGTATTTTGTAGCGGCTGATTTAAAATCAGCCTAAAACATTTTACACAATGTTTAAACGTCTGATATAATAAACTACGTTTCCATTTATCAATGTGCCGAGGTAGCTCAGCCGGTAGAGCAGTAGACTGAAAATCTATGTGTCCCCAGTCCGATTCTGGGCCTCGGCACCACTCATCTTCCGGGCCCGCTTCTACTGTTCCGGAAAATGGGCCGGAGTGGCGGAATAGGCAGACGCGACGGTCTCAAAAACCGTTGAAGGGTAACCTTCGTGTCGGTTCGACCCCGACCTTCGGCATTGGCGACCACAATGTCGAGTAGTGCAGCGGTAGCACAGAGGACTTTGGATCCTTTGACCCTGGTTCGAATCCAGGCTCGACAGCCAGATCCTTAAAAACGAAATTTCAGGAGGTCAGTAATGTCAGCACCGAAAGAAATGAAAGTGGTCCTCACCTACGAAGATGGTTCCCAGAAAGAAGTCTCTTACAAACTCAGTCCGCTGCGCTCCGGTGATAACCCCCATCAGGCCGGTTATATCGGCGAGCCGGGCAATTCCTACACCGAAGTTATCGAAGGCCGCGGTATGGGCTTTACCAACCACATCGATTTAAACGGCTATGCTGTGGCCGTTGAAATCAGCAAAACGATGGCTTTCCTGAAAGACCAGCGTACCGAAGCTATCGTTATCAATAAGCATACCAATCCGGCCGTTTTCGCCGCCCGCACCAACCAGTGCGACGCCCTTAAAGCCGCTCTGGAAACGGATAAAAAATCGCCTTTCGGCGGGGTAATGGGAACTTCTTCGAAACTGACCAAAGAGACCACCGATTACCTCGTTCAGAAGAACCGGACGGAGAAATGGGTTCTCGATGTTCTGGCCGCCCCCGGTTTCGACCCCGGCTGTTCCGAAGAACTCTCCGAAGTAATGAAGAACCTCCGCATCATCGATGTTTCCGCGCTGGATACCTGGGAGAAAATTCACGCCGGCGTCTTCGGTTTAAACATGAAATGGACGGTAGGCAATAAACCGGTAATTACCGGTGTCGACGATATTTCTTTCTTTAATGCCAAATACGGCGTAGAAGTATTTTCCAAGCGAAAACCAACCGATACCGAAATGAAAGATGCGTATTTAGCCTGGATCGGCTGTAAAGCGGTACAGTCCAATTCCTTTGCTTTCGTGAAAGACGCGGTACTGCTGGCCCAGTGCGGCGGTCAGACTAACCGTGAAGATTCCGCGAAATTCGCCGGTGAGAGAGCCGCCGAGTTTAACGTTTCATTAAAAGACTGTGCTGCCGCTACCGATTCCTTTATCTTCGACCATAATAATATCGATATGTTAAACAAGCTGGGTGTTTCGACTGTCATTCATCCCTCCCGCAAACTCCTGACAACGGGAAGTTTAAAACCGGATGAGGAAATCACCAGAGTTGTAGATAATTACAATATGATTATGCTCCGCTTTTTCCTCATTGGTGCCGACGGACAGGA
>CAZJQF010000030.1:15803-18946 GCA_964547925.1 uncultured Dehalococcoidales bacterium | reverse complement strand
CGTTCCGAACAGGGTGACTTGCAGTTCGTTTTAACCGCTCACCACGGCGAATTTCCGCGGGCGGTGCTGGCCGCTTCAACTGTCGAGGACTCTTTTTGGATGACTATTAAAGCCTTCAACCTGGCGGAAAAATACCAGATTCCGGTTATCCTTATGACCGACCATTATTTAGCTTCGGTTTACAGCACGGTAAAGCCATTCGATACTTCCAAAATTTCCATCGAGCGCGGTGAGCTGTTTAATGTGAAAACAGAAAAACCGGAGGAATACCTGCGCCACAAAATAACCGCATCGGGCATATCGACGCGGGCTTTCCCCGGGTTGAGTAAAGCTCTCGTGGTTACCGATGCCGACGAGCACGATGAAGCGGGACATTTAATCGAATCGGCTGAAATTAGAAAAGCCCAGATGGAAAAGCGGCTTCGCAAAACAACCGGGTTGGCAGCAGAAATCAGCCCGCCGTTACGATACGGACCGCCGGAAGCGGAAACCACATTTATCGGCTGGGGCAGTACTTATGGTTCGATACGGGAGGCCGTGGACTTGTTGAATAAAGACAAACCGGTGGTAAATATGCTCCATTTCAGTGAACTCTGGCCTTTTCCTGCGGCAACGGTTTCGGAGGCACTGAAGAATAAGTGGGTTATCACTGTGGAAAGCAACGCGACCGGCCAGTTAGGGCGGTTGTTGCGGTCGGAGACCGGACGAAACGTGAACAGTAAAATCCTGAGGTATGACGGGCGGCCGATTACTCCCGAGTTTATTATTGATAAATTCCATAAGGAGGCCGGTTAAGATGGTAACGATTAACGATTATGCCGGGTTGAAACCGGCCTGGTGTCCCGGCTGCGGTAATTTCAGTATTTTACGTGCCGTGAACAAGGCACTTGTCGAACTTAATCTCGAACCACATCAAGTCCTGTTTGTTTCCGGTATCGGTCAGGCGGGTAAATTGCCGCACTATTCCCGGGGTAACATTTTTAATTCGCTGCACGGCCGTCCCATCCCGCCGGCTTGCGGTGCCAAGCTGGTGAACCATGAATTAAACGTCATTGCGGTAAGCGGTGACGGAGACGCTTATGGCGAGGGCGGCAACCACTTTTTACACGCGATGCGGCGTAATCAGGATATTACATATCTGGTCCATGATAACCAGGTTTACGGTCTTACCAAAGGCCAGGCTTCGCCGACCAGCGATATCGGATTCATTACTAAAACAACACCGCAAGGTGCCGGTCTTCCGTTAAATCCCGTCGCACTCGCGATTCTTTCCGGGGCTACGTTTGTGGCCCGTGGCTACGCCGGAGATGTGGCTCATCTGGCGGAACTAATAAAACAGGGTATCCGGCATAAGGGGTTTGCGTTGATCGATATCTTACAGCCCTGCGTTACGTTCAACCGGGTGAATACCTTTAAATGGTATGCCGACCGTGTTTATAAACTGGAAACTGAGAACTGGAATCCTGCCGATAGATCAGCGGCACTGGTTAAGGCGGAGGAATGGGGAGACCGGATTCCGATTGGGGTAATCTACCAGTCGGCACGTCCCACTTTTGAAGAATTGCAGCTGGCTTTACATAAAGGCCCTCTGGTTAAACAACAAATTGGTAGTGTTAATATTCAAACGTTGTTGGATGATCTGATGTAAAAAAAATAAGGCTCAGCTTAAGCTGAGCCTTATTTTTACTCATAGTGATACCGGAGAGATTATTCCTTTTTGGTTATCCCATCCTGTCCTGAACGACTTTCCAGTTGATGTTTTTGAAGAAGGCTTCGATATAGTCCGGCCGTTTCAGTCCGTAGTCGACCATAAAGGCGTGTTCCCAGACGTCCATAACGAGTAATAACCTGCAACCGGCAAGATGTCCGGCATCATGCTCACCAATCCAGGCATTGCATAGATCTCCCGTGAAATTGTCCTCATAAAGGATAGCCCAACCAACTCCCCGCATCTTGCCGGTCGCCTTGAAATCTTCTTCCCAGGCTTCATAACTGCCGAATTTCTCCGCCAGTTTTTTCCCCAGCTTACCTCCCTTATCTATCGCTTCTTTCCCGCCGAGATTTTCAAAATAATACTCGTGCAGCCTCATCCCATCGAATTCCCATCCGAAATGGCGTTTTATCTCCGCATATTCGGGGTTCATCGCATCCTTGGCTTTCTTGCTCAACAGGTCAAGGAGCTTGTTCGTGTTATTAACATAGCCTTCATACAGCGTAAAATGATTTTTTAATAAAGTATCGCTTAATCCCGGGGAACCCAATAAAGAACTGAAATTCTTTGCGGTGTAGGCCATATCTTTTCTCCTTATTTCTTATCTGCCACCATCATACTTTATAAACTAAAACGTGAATATAAGTAAGACTACGCAATTAAACGGGAAATAAATACGTAATTTAGGATATTCCATTTATTTAATTAAAAAACAACTTTATTGAAGTACCGGCAGTATTTGACATTGGCAGTATTTAACTTCAATATTTAAACCAATGACTGAAAAACAAATTGTTGTAATCGGTGGCGGAGCGAGCGGCCTGATGGCAGCCGGACGGACAGCCGAATCAGGCGGTAAAGTTGTGCTTTTGGAAAAAATGTCGGAAACCGGCAAGAAAATTTTCATCAGCGGCCAGACCCGCTGCAATCTTAGCAATACCCTTGAATTGGAAAACTTTCTGACTATGTATGGGAAAAACGGGCAGTTTTTACGTCAGGCTTTTCACCGCTTCTTCCGTGACGAATTGCTCGCTTTTATGCAGAGGTATGGCGTGGCAACGAAGGTAGAGCGCGGCGGGCGCATTTTCCCTGTTTCTGACAAATCCAGTGATGTCGTTTTAGCTTTACAGCGTTATTTGACTGATTTTAACGTAGATTTACATAAAGACACTAATGTCAGCGGTATTATCGTGGTTAAGGGTAAAGTCGTCGGCGTTCAGAATCGGCTTAGTGTTATCCCGGCTGCTGCGGTAATTTTGGCTGCCGGCGGGGCTTCTTTTCAGCATACCGGTTCGGCAGGCGACGGATACCGTATGGCGGAGACTATCGGGCACAATATTGTTAAGCTGCGTCCCGCATTAGTGCCGTTAATCGTTGAGGAAGTCGAACTGGCGAAGAGTATGCAGGGCGTCAGCCTTAAAAATGTCCGTCT
>CAZJQF010000030.1:9384-15703 GCA_964547925.1 uncultured Dehalococcoidales bacterium | reverse complement strand
ACCGAAGAACAACTACGCCGTCGTTTGCAGCGTGATTTCGAGACTTTCAGCAAACGCAGCTACCGCAGTTTGTTAAAAGAATTGCTGCCGCAGAAAATGATTGAGCCGTTCATCGGTATAACGGCTATCCCGGCAGAAAAAATGGGGCATCAGATTACAGCGGCAGAAAGAGAAAAAATTCTGCAAACGCTGAAGTCGCTGAGGTTTAATATTCAATCGCCGTTGCCGCCGACTTCGGCAATGGTAACCGCCGGAGGCGTTTCTTTGAAAGAAATCGACCCCTACACGATGGCTTCGAAATTAATCAAAGGGCTTTATTTTTGCGGTGAAGTGATGGATATCGATGCCGAGACCGGCGGTTATAATCTGCAGGCGGCTTTTTCGACCGGATATGTGGCCGGGGAGAGTGCGGCAGCATTCGTCAAAGAATAAGAAAGTTATAGTATTTTTAACCCGAAGTCCTTCAGACTTTCCATCAAGGAACTCAGCGGCAGGCCGATGACGTTATAATAATCCCCTTCGATTTTTTCGACAATCAAGGCTCCCAGTCCCTGTATCGCGTACGCTCCGGCTTTATCCAGCGGCTCTCCGGTGGCTACGTAGGCTTCGATTTCCGCTCCGGTGAGGCTGCGGAAATCGACTTTTGTTTCAACCGATTTGGTAACTGATTTTTGGGTTCCGGTATCTAAAATCGTGTAGCCGGTAACGACCAGATGTGATTTTCCGCTAAGCATCGATAGCATTTCTACGGCTTCGGCGGGTGTATGCGGCTTCCCGATGATTTTACCATCGAAAACACCGATGGTATCCGCCGCAATGATTACGGCATCGGGATATTTCTTAGCTGCTGCCACGGCTTTCTCTAAAGATAATTTCTCGGCTAGCTTTCGCGGCGGTAAACCGTTGGCCAAATCCTCTTCGATGTCACTGGCCGCTACCTCGAACTGGAGTCCGATTTTCTCCAATAATTCTTTCCGCCGCGGCGACCCTGAAGCTAAAATGATTTTTTTCATTTTCATCATTTTTGATATTAGATATCTGATTTTTGATTTTTATTCCGTATCTACCGTGAATGGCATTACTTCATCTATGGAAGCGGCGTCGCACAGGAACATGACCAGCCGGTCCAGCCCAAGCGCGATTCCAGCACATTCGGGTAAATATTTCATCGCTTCCAGAAATTTAAAGGGCATTTTCATGGCCCGATGCTGCTCTTTGTAGATTTGTTTAATCTCTTCGGCGAACCGTTCGGTCTGTTCTGTAGCATCAACCAGTTCACTGTACGCGTTGGCGATTTCCAGTCCGCCGATAAATACTTCAGCCCGCTCGGCAACACGGCGGTTATGCGGCTTCAATCTTGCCAGTGACGCCATCGGGGCCGGATAGTCCAGAATGACGGTGGGTCTTGTTGCGGAGAAATTCGGAATTACCTTTTCGACCATATCCATATCGAAACGCAGGGGTTCGGGGTCGGCTACCGGGTCCCAGCCGGCATATTTTAAATAAGCCTGTCTGACGGTTATCCGCGGCCACGGTGGGGTCAAATCAATCCGCTGTCCCTGATAGTTAATCACCGGTCCTAACTTAAGGATTTTCGCCGCAGAGACGATGAGTTGTTCGGTGTCCTCCATCATTTTCAGATAGTCGGCACCTTTGCGGTACCACTCTATCATCGCGAATTCGGGATTGTGCCAGCGGCCTCTTTCACCCTGCCGGAAGCAATGGCCTATCTGGAACAGCTTGCCATAGCCGGCGGCTAATAACCTTTTCATGAATAGTTCGGGGGAGGTAGAGAGAAACCATTCGCCGCTGTTGATAGGTGTGATGTTTAGCTCAGGGGCGATTTCCGGCATTCTGGTCGGGGTATCGACTTCCAGAAAGCCCCGGCGGGTAAAAAAGTTACGGGTGTGTTGGAAAATCCTGGCCCGTTTCTGCAAATTGGGCTCGAGACTTTTCAACCGCCCGCGTTCATCGGCTGTCATGGGTTATTTCTTATTGACCCGCTCCACGTAACGCTTAGTGCGGGTATCAACCTTGAGAATATCGCCTTCTTTAATGAATATGGGCACTTCTATTGTCAGCCCGGTCTCCATTACAGCTGCTTTGCCCTGATTGGTAATGGTGTCTGTTTTACCGGCTGTGGCACTCTCGACGACTTTCAACTCCATAAAGGTCGGGGGTGACACATCGAGGATTTCTTCCTCCATCATCAACATCGTGAAAGGAGCCCCTTCTTTAAGGAAATATTTCTTATCGCCGAGAATATGGGCGGGTACAAAGTGCTGTTCGAATGTCTGCGAGTTCATAAAAACGTACTGGTCGTGTTCTTCGTACAGGTATTGCTCTTCATGCGTGGTAACCGAGACTTCGTCCACTTTCTCTCCGGAATGGTAGGTGCGGTCGAGTGTGGTGTTGTTCCGCATGTTCAGCAGTCTCAGCCGGTAAATCGCACGTCCTTTGCCGGGTTTCACGAATTCGGCTTCAACGACGTTGTAGGGGATACCGTCAATCAGCAGTTTACTATTTTTATGAACGTTCTCGATTTCCATTTTCTTCTCCAGTTAGTCCTGTCTATTAAATATTAACGGTTAACAATTAATAATATAACTGCTGCAAATATCGCGAAAATCACAATTAACGCGAGGACGATATATCCGCTGTACACGGCCAGTTTCATCCGGCCGATTTTATGTCCCAAGTAATCACCAAGTAACATTACCGCGATAACGGCGACGAGGATAACAACTATTTGAATAGCCAGTTTTAGTTCCATATATCCTCCTTAATGAATAATTATAGTCAATTACGTTCGCGGAAACAAGACCCTTGACAATAAAATATTTCCGTGATAATGTTAAGGAAAACTTACGTGGAATAATTCGTGTAATGTTACATATTACTGAGTGTGCCAGGAGAACGGGAGCCTCTGTCGATGAACTGCGTTACATCGAAAGAAAAGGCTTCATCAACTCGGTCAAAAAACGCATCGTTCACCGTGAGGTCAGGCAATACCGTGACTCGGACATTAACAAAATAGGGCTGATTATAAAGTATCGCCGGCAAGGGTTTATCTGGGATACCGCTTATAAAAAAGCATTAGAAGAGATAGCTAAACCGTCTCTTTTTAATGAATAATTTCCTTTTTCCGGAATCCGCCTCGGGCGGATAGGAGGTGAGCTATGACTCAAGTTACTCTGCACACCGGACCGGGAGTATTTGCGGTACTGGCAAATGTCTGCCGCAGCCCTCAGGAAGCCCTCAAACAATTCGTTGAAAATGCCGCCGACGCCATTGAGCAGTCCAAAATCGAGGATGGGCAAATTGTCATCCAGCTGCAGTATACGGACGGACTGACCGCAAACCCTCTCAAGCAGATTGCCGTTATCGATAACGGCGTGGGTATGACCCGGGACAAAATGCGGCAGGTACTTAGCAGCATCGGCGATTCCGATAAAATTAACGTAGCTCTCCGGGGCGAACAGGGTATCGGGCTGCTGGCGTTTCCTCTTATCGCTCAGGAGCTGCACCTAGCCTCGACGGACAAAGAAGGCAAGCCTTCGAGCTGCCTGGTTTTAAAACGTGCCGGGTTAAAGACCGGCCGGGCGGAAATCGTCGAACACTGTAAAGACCACGAACGCACCAAACGCGGTACGGTTGCTTATCTCACCGGTATTCTGCCGGAAATTGCCCCGCATCTGACCAAAGCTAAAATTAAGGATTATCTCGGACAACAGTTCGCCAGCGACCTCCGGGCGAATCTATACACGATGTATATTTCCGACGACCAGGGTATGGAAGAAATCCATTCCCAGCGTTACCGCGGTGTTAAGGTTATTTCCCAGAACCTTTCGCTCGGGAAAGGGGCTAACGCTTTTATCGAGCTATATGTTTTACCCTGGGAGATGTCGGATGCCAATATCGGGCTGTACGGCCGCGGCGGTACCCGCATTTGCCTGCTTTCCGATATACCGGATTTTAAAATGATTCCCTGGACGGATGGACGTCTGGAGGGCTTTATCCGCTGCGATAAACTGAAGCGAACGGCCGATAAAACGGCGGTAGTTCAGGATGAAGTGTTTAACACGTTTGTCGCCGAACTGCGTAAACTGGAGCCTAAAATCCAAAAACTGATACTCGATGTGAGTACCGAAACCCTGGAGCGCCGTTTCAGCATCATCATGAACCGGGCGGGACGCCTTATCGATAAATTCCTCCGCTACCGCGAAAAGGGTATGCTGGAAGATCTGCCTCTGCTGGCAGCCCAACAGCAGGAGAAGGGCCCGTCTGCCGCCGGTGCTCCCAAATCCGAAGAAACTTTGAAGCCGATTCCTTCAGCGGGTATCAAACCCGAACGTCCGTCTTTCCGGGCAGCCGGCCGGGCTCCGTTTATCAGGCTGACCGCTGCACCGAAAGACAAATCTTACTACCGCAGCTGGTATGACCCGAAGCAGCAGGTTATCTGCATCAACCGGGAGCATCAGGAATTCATGTTGTCCCAGCGGGAGGACCGCCGCTGCCTGCGCTATTTGTTTTCAATTTGGGCTAAAGAAAGCCTGTTGCAGGAATTCGGGCCGCAGGCAGAAAAAGTTACCGATGAAATGGTGGGCGTCCTGGCGGAAGCCGAACCGTTGCTCTGGTAGAAATGAAATAAGCGGGCAAATTTTCAGGTTTGCCCGCTTATCTGTTTTTCAGTTTAGTTCGGTGTCTATTTCTCTTCTATCGTGACCTTTATCAGTTTATCGCCCTGTTTAATCTGGTGCATGATATCCATGCCTGAAGTAAGCTGGCCGAAAACAGAATGATGGCCGTCGAGGTGAGGCTGCGGTTCGTAACAGATGAAAAACTGGCTGCCGTTGGTGTTAGGTCCGGCATTCGCCATCGATAAACTGCCGGTGCTGTGTTTCTTTTTGGAGAATTCGTCCGCGAAACGGTAACCAGGACCGCCGCTGCCAGTCCCGGTAGGGTCGCCGCCCTGGACGACAAATCCGGGAATCACCCGGTGGAAGGTAATATCATCATAAAAGCCCTCGCGGGCGAGAAAAACGAAATTATTAACGGTTTTCGGCGCGTCTGCGGTGAATAATTCGAGGACTAAATCGCCCCGCTGGGTTATCATTGTCGCGGTATATTTTTTCTTGGTATCGATAACCATTTCCGGAGGTGCATTATAACTCTTTTTCATGCGTTATCCTTTCAATTACTCAAAATCCTATTGTACATTATAACGTAAGACCTTGGGGTGATTAAAGAAAAGTATCTTGAGTATTTATTTTTGATATTTGATTTTTGAGTTTTGGTTTATTGTTGGTATTGACCCTTGCCTCAGTTATTGTTAAACTTCAGATTAAGGCAGGCGAAATATGTTATTAGCGGTAGATATCGGCAATACGAACATAAAACTGGGTATTTTTGATGGAGATGAGATAAGAGTCAATTTCCATCTGGCAACTCATGTCGACCGGACGGCTGATGAATATGCCGTTATAATTTTAAGTCTGTTGCGTCAGAACAAGATAGAAACCTCCGATATTAAAGAGGGAGCGATAAGCTGTGTCGTTCCCCCGCTCGTTACGGTTTTCAACGAGCTTTTCGAGATGTATTTTCATATTAAACCGCTGGTTATCGGTCCCGGCGTAAAGACCGGAGTGCGTATTCGTTTTGAAAATGCCCGGGAAGTCGGTGGCGACCGTGTTTCTAATACGGCCGGTGCCCTTAGCCTCTACAAAGCTCCGATAATCGTGGTTGCGATGGGTACGGCAACAGTTTTCGATACGATTTCAAAAGACCGGGAATACCTGGGCGGGGCTATTGCCCCGGGTATTGCGATTGCCGCTGAGGCATTATACTCTCGTACCGCGGCTCTCCCTCGCGTAGAATTGGTACGTCCCAAGAAAGCAATAGGTGCTAATACAGTAACGGCTATGCAGTCCGGTATCATTTTCGGTTATGCCGGTCTAATCGACGGTGTGGTTTCCCGGATTCAGGAAGAACTGGGTGAAAAAGCTACCGTAGTGGCTACCGGCGGATATTCCAGCGTTATCTCAAAAGAGGCTAAGACTGTCGATAAAGTTAATCCCAATCTGACATTAATCGGCATAAAAGTGATTTATAATGCCAACCGGGCTTAGTAATCTGGAGAAAATAATATGTTTAAAGACAAAACTATCGTCCTTGGGGTTACCGGCGGCATTGCTGCTTATAAAGCGGCCGACCTGGCCAGTAAGCTCACGCAGGCCGGGGCGAAAGTCGAAGTAGTGATGACTGAGGCGGCAACCAAATTTGTCGCTCCGATGACTTTCCGGGCGCTCACCAACCGGCC
>CAZJQF010000030.1:0-9284 GCA_964547925.1 uncultured Dehalococcoidales bacterium | reverse complement strand
AAAAACAGCTCGATTTTATCGTTGCGAATGATATTACCGACGCTTCCTCCGGCTTCGGGGTGGATACCAATAAGGTAACCATTATCGATAAAGAGGGCACACCCTTCCCCCTGCCGTTAATGACCAAACGTGAAGTCGCGGATAGGATACTGGACAGGATAATGGGGAGATTACGGTAAACCCTTCATTCCTATTTTTCCTTGGATTATTTTCTGAGAAAGGTTTCCAAACTTATGACCGAACAAACTAAAACGCAATCAGAAATGCCGAAGGCTTATGAGCCGCATAAAGTCGAGGAAAAGTGGCATAAATTCTGGCTGGAAAAAGGCTATTTTACCCCGAAAATCGACCCGGCGAAAAAGCCTTTTGTCATCATTATGCCGCCGCCCAATATCACCGGCGAGCTTCATCTCGGTCATGCGTTAACCGCGACTCTGGAAGATATCATGGTCCGATGGCACCGGATGAAGGGCGAACCGACCCTCTGGCTGCCGGGGGTTGACCATGCCAGTATCGCCGCTCAGGTTGTTGTGGAACGCCAGTTAGCTAAAGAAGGCAAGACCCGCCAGCAACTGGGTAAAGAGAAATTCGAGCAGCGCGTTCGCCAGTGGGCGGATACGATGCGGGAGACCATCCGTCTCCAGCACCAGCGTCTCGGGGCTTCCTGCGACTGGACGCGCGAGCGGTTCACGATGGATGAAGGCCCCAGCCGGGCGGTTCGGGCTGCATTTAAACGCCTTTATGATAAAGGTTTGATTTACCGCGGTGAGCGTATCGTTAACTGGTGCCCCCGCTGCGGTACCGCTTTATCCGATTTGGAAGTCGTCCATAATGACGTTCAGGGTAATCTCTGGTATGTGAAATATCCTCTGTCGGACGGCAAGAATTTTATTACCGTAGCGACGACTCGTCCGGAAACGATTCTTGGCGATACCGCCGTAGCGGTCAATCCGAACGACGACCGTTTTAAAGGTCTGGTAGGTAAGACCGTTATGCTGCCCTTCGTAAACCGTGAAATTCCTATCGTTGGCGATGAGGCTATCGATGTTGCTTTTGGTACCGGTGCGGTCAAAACTACCCCCGCCCACGACCCCGTGGACTTTGAAATTGCCCAGCGGCATAACCTGCCTTCCATAAATATATTAAATCCCGACGGTACGATGAATGAAAACGCCGGGCCTTATAAGGGGATGGACCGTTTTGTCTGCCGTAAAGCTATTGTCGATGACCTGGATAAAGCCGGTTTACTGGTAAAAATCGAGCCATACAGCCACGCCATTGCTCATTGCCAGCGCTGTCATACTGTAGTCGAGCCTCTGGCAAGCCGCCAGTGGTTTGTGAAAATGGAACCTCTGGCTAAACCGGCTATCGAAGCGGTTACTTCCGGACGTATTACAATCATTCCGGAACGTTTTACCAAGGTCTATTTGAACTGGATGGAGAACATCCGGGACTGGTGTATCAGCCGGCAGCTCTGGTGGGGACACCGTATTCCGGTCTGGTATTGCCGTGATTGTAAAGAGATGATTGTCAGCATCCAGACACCGACCGTTTGTAAATGCGGTTCGAAAAATATCGAGCAGGACCCCGATGTTCTGGATACCTGGTTCAGTTCGGGTTTGTGGCCGCACTCCACACTGGGCTGGCCGGATAAAACTCCCGACCTGGAGTATTTTTATCCCACGACGGTCATGGAAACCGCCTACGATATCCTTTTCTTCTGGGTCGCCCGTATGATAACGATGGGCTTAGAAGATACCGGGGAAATTCCTTTCCGCTACGTTTATCTGCACGGCCTTATCCGCGATGAAAAAGGTGAAAAAATGAGTAAGACCAAGGGGAATGTGGTCAACCCCCTAGAGGTCATGAATAAATACGGCACCGATGCTTTACGCTTTGCTGTGCTTTCCGGGACTTCCCCCGGTAATGACAGCAAGATGAATATGGAGAAACTCGAAGCCGGACAGAATTTTGCGAATAAACTCTATAACGCCACCCGTTTCGTTCTGAAGAGTATGGAAACGGTGAAAGATGTAAAATTGGCGGTACCGGTGAGTGAGTTACCGGTCGAAGACCGCTGGATATTCAGCCGGCTGCATCATACCATTGCTGCGGTTAACGATATGATGACCAACTTTGAGTTTGCCGAGGCGGAACGCACGATTTATGATTTCCTCTGGGGCGATTTCTGCGACTGGTATATCGAGCTGTCCAAGATACGTTCTCGCTCTGTCGATGCTGTTTCACCGGTTCCGGTGTTGGTGAGTGTACTGGAGACCTCGCTCCGCTTACTGCATCCGTTCATGCCGTTCGTAACCGAGGAATTATGGCAGAATTTGAAAAATAACTTACCGGCAGTAAATCTGCCCGAATCGATAATGATTGCCGCTTATCCGGAGGCGGATGAAACCTATTTCGATGCGGCGGCCGAAAGAGTTATCGGTTCGCTAATCGATATCATACACGCCGTCCGTAATGCTCGTGCCGAGCATAAAGTCGAGATGAACCGCTGGGTCGAATCTCATATTTATTTGCCGAATTTCAGTAAGGAAATCCGCCCCTATCAGGAAGCGATTCAAGCATTGGGCAGGACGAAACCGGTGATTATCTTAGACAGCCGTCCCGAGGGGAAAGACGATAATACGCTGGTAATCGTGCTTCAGGAATCCGAGATATATATTCCCATGGCCAGTATGGTTGATTTGGCCGCAGAAAAACAGAGATTGGAAAAAGAAGCGGGCTCGGCTGAAGCGGAGGCCGCTCGGTTGGAAACCCGCCTGGCAGACCCGGCCTTTTTGTCTAAGGCGCCGGCTCAGGTTGTGGAAAAAGAACGAAAGAGACTTGTCGATATCAAAGACCGGTTAGCCCGTTTAAAAGAGCAGCTGACTAAACTATAATAGAATATAGGAAAGATAGAAGGAGGCAGAATATGGAAGAAAGAATTCTCGTCCCTCTGGACGGTTCGAAAGTCGGTGAGGCGGCTTTATATTCCGTCGCTAAGATTGTGGAGAACTACCGGCCGGATATTAAAGTTGAAGTGACTTTATTACAGGTATTGACCTCCTTGACCCACTACGTCATTGCCGGGGAGGCAAGCGTTCAGGTTGTCTATACCGATAGCGAAATGGCCCAAATCCGTAGAGAAGTGACTGATTATCTGACTAATGCCGGGGCTGAATTAAAAAGCAAAGGCATCGATATAAAGGTAAAAATAGCTACCGGCAATGCGGCTGAGGAGATTCTTAAAGCGGCTGAAGAAGTCAACGCCACTTTTATTGCGATGTCAACGCACGGGCGCTCCGGTTTCAGCCGATGGGCGTTAGGCAGTGTCGCCGATAGGGTAATCCATACGAGCCCCCGGCCGGTAGTGGTAATCAGAGCTAAAAAATAGCAATGTATGAACCATATTAGGTCTAAAGTAGTAGTACTTTAGACCTAATATAATCCGCAATCCGTTTGACTCCATTCTCACACATAAGATAAAATTTAATTGCTTCCCCTTAATCGTCTCAAAGCTGAGTGTCCGTAATTACTCAGCTTTCATTGTTTAATTAGGAGAGTTTTTAATGAAGATAGCGGTGAGCGGCAAAGGTGGTGTCGGGAAGACTCTTCTGGCGGCATTCCTGGCGAGGATGTTTGCGGATGAAGGGTATTCGGTACTGGCTATCGATGCCGACCCTGATGCCAATCTGGCGGCTACCCTGGGATTTCCCAATCCGGAAAGTATTTTACCGATTTCCGATATGAAAGACCTGGTGGAAGAGAGAACCGGAGCCGGCGGAGGCAAGCCGTCCCCGTATTTTAAACTGAATCCGAAGGTGGATGATATCCCGGAAAAGTATGCTGTAAAATACAACGGCCTGCGGCTGATGCGTATGGGGCGGGTTAAGCAGGGCGGTTCGGGATGTTATTGCGGTGAGAATACGCTGGTCCGCTCGCTGCTCGCTCATCTTTTATTAGCCCGTAACGAAGTAATCATTCTGGATACTGCCGCCGGGATTGAACATCTCAGCCGCGGTACGGCGAGAGCGGTTAATAAACTCATCATCGTCGTTGAACCCGGGCACCGGAGTATCGAGACCGCCCGCGAAATTGCCTCGCTGGCTAAGGATATCGGTATTACCAGTTTGGCTATTGTCGGTAATAAAGTCCGGGGTGAAGCAGAAAAAGATTATATCAAATCCCGTTTACCCGGCTATGAATTACTCGGCTTTATTCCGTTTGACCAGGCGATAATCGATGCCGATATCGGGAATCACTCTGTTTTAGAAGCCAGTCCCGGAGTTATCGGAGAGATAAAAAAAATCTACCGGACTCTTCTCGCATCTGAATCTAAAGATACCGGCGTGTAAACCGGTTATTAATATTTCTGAAAAATAAGGAGGATGTGTATGCCGTACGATGCAGTGAAAATGAAGGAGTGGCAGATTGCTGAAGCTGCCGAAGCAAATATGCCGACCCCCGATGAATGGCGGGAAAAATTAGGTCTGAAGAAGGATGAACTTCTGCCCTACGGGAAAATCAGCAAACTCGACTTTTTAAAGATTATGGAACGTCTGGGCAACCGGCCGGACGGCAAATATATCGAGGTTACGGCGATTACTCCTACGCCGCTGGGTGAAGGTAAGACCACCACTACGATGGGTCTGATTGAGGGGTTAGGTAAACGCGGTCTGAGCGTCGGCGGTGTCATCCGCCAGCCCTCCGGCGGTCCGACGATGAATGTTAAAGGTACGGCCGCGGGCGGCGGCAATGCCTTACTTATCCCGATGGCTGAGTTTTCCCTCGGTCTTACCGGTGATATCAATGACATTATGAATGCCCATAACCTGGCGATGGTCGCTTTGACCTCTCGTTTGCAGCACGAGCGTAACTATGATGACGACCAGTTGAAGCGGCTCAGCAATATGCGCCGCCTGAATATCGACCCGACCCGTGTCGAAATGGGCTGGGTGATGGATTTTTGTGCTCAGGCTCTCCGTAATATCGTCATCGGTCTGGGCGGCCGTATGGACGGCTACACCATGCAGTCCAAGTTCGCCATCGCCGTCAGTTCGGAACTTATGGCCATTCTTTCCATTGTAAAAGATTTAGCCGACCTGCGGAAACGGCTCGATGAAATAACCGTCGCTTATGATATGAAGGGCAAGCCGATAACTACCGGTGATTTGGAAGTCGGCGGCGCGATGGCTGCCTGGATGCGTAACACGATTAATCCCACGCTTTGTTCTACCGTCGAGTACCAGCCGGTAATGGTGCACGCCGGCCCGTTTGCTAATATCGCCGTCGGCCAGTCATCAATCATTGCCGACCGTCTCGCTCTCAAGATGTTCGATTATAACGTCACCGAAAGCGGCTTTGCCGCCGATATTGGTTTTGAAAAATTCTGGAACGTAAAATGCCGTTACAGCGGTCTTACACCGAACGTTTCCGTAATCGTGGCGACCGTTCGGGCTTTGAAGATGCACGGCGGCGGTCCGAAAGTTACCCCCGGCGTGCCGATTCCCGATGCCTATGAAAAACCGAATGTCGCGCTGGTCGAAAAAGGCTGTGCCAACCTGCTGCATCATATCAATACCGTTCGTACTTCCGGAATCAGTCCGGTGGTTTGTATTAATTCTTTCCATACCGATTCCAAAGAGGAAATCGATGCCATCCGCAGGATTGCCGAAGCAGCCGGTGCCCGGGTCGCCGTATCGCAGCACTGGGCGAAAGGCGGCGAGGGTGCTCAGGAACTGGTTGATGCCGTATTGGAAGCCTGCAAGCAGAAGAGCGAATTCAAGTTCCTGTATCCTAACGAGATGAAGTTACGCCAGCGCGTCGAAAAAATCGCAAAAGTCGTTTACGGCGCGGACGGTGTAGATTGGTCGGCGGATGCCGAAGCTAAAGCGAAAGCTTTCGAAGCCGACCCGAAATACGATGAGTATGCTACAATGATGGTGAAAACACACCTGTCCCTGACTCACGACCCGACCTTAAAGGGCGTGCCGAAGGGATGGCGGTTACCCATCCGTGATATTCTTACCTACTCCGGTGCTAAGTTCCTCTGCCCGATGGCCGGTACGATTAGCCTTATGCCGGGTACCGGTTCTTCTCCGGCCTTCCGCAAGGTGGATGTGGATGTGAAGACAGGTAAGGTACACGGACTGCACGACGTAGATTAGTCCCGGTTGACGAGAGGGGTAATACTATGAGCTTTGCTATCGCGGTAGCGGGTAAAGGCGGGAGCGGGAAGACTTCCGTTTCCAGTCTGATTATCCGTCATTTGAAGAAGACCGGCCGGGAGCCGATTCTGGCAGTCGATGCCGATGCTAATGCTAACCTGGGTGAAAGCCTGGGGATGAAAGTTACGCAGACCATCGGCGGCATCCTGGCGGCTTTTCAATACGAAAAAATCAAAATTCCGCCCGGGATGACTAAAGAGGCCTACCTCGAATACAAGATGAATGAAGTAATGGTCGAGGGTAAGGGGCTGGACCTCCTCACGATGGGACGGGGTGAAGGCCAGGACTGTTATTGCTACCCGAATACTATCTTGCGTAAGTTTGTGGATAATCTTTCCGGTAACTACAAATGCGTAGTATTGGATAACGAAGCGGGGATGGAACATTTGAGCCGCGGTACGACCCAGAATATCGACCATTTACTGCTTGTTTCCAACCCGACGGTTAAAGGTATCCGTACTATCGCCCGGATTCAGGAGCTGCTGGCGGAACTCAAGCTCACGATTAAGAAGCAGTCTGTGGTTATTAATTTTGTTCAAGAGAAGCTCGATCCTTCGGTTATCGCTGAGATGGAGCGGCTGGGCATAAAACCGGCTGCTCTTATCCCCGAAGACGATGAAATCGTCCGGTTCGATCTCGAACAGAAACCTTTACTGGAACTTCCCGATAACTCGAAATCAGTCATCGCAATCGGTAAATTAATGGAAATGGTATTGCCGGTCGTTAAACAATAATTCAGGAGAGAAAAATGACAGCCGAAATTATCGACGGAAAGAGAATTGCTGCGGAAATTCAGGCCGAATTGAAGCAGAGAATCAGCACCTTGGGCGAAAAGGGCGTAACTCCCAAACTGGTAACTTTAATGGTCGGCGAAGACCCGGCCTCGTTATCTTACCTCCGGGGCATCACCCGCACCTGCGGCGAAACCGGAGTTGTTACCGAGCCGGTGAAACTGCCGGGAGACGTTACCCAGGCTATATTGATGGAAAAAATAAATGAGCTGAACCGTGATGATAAAGTCCACGGTATTTTACTTTTTCTGCCCTTACCAAAACATTTAAACGCTCTCGAAGCCGAGAGTGCGATTTCTCCGCAAAAAGATGTCGACGGAACGAATCCCATCAGTGCCGGGAAATTGTTGCTCGGTGAAGACACTTTCTTCCCTTCAACACCTTACGGCGTGATGGAACTCTTAATGCGCAGCGGGCATAATCCTGAGGGTAAACACGTCGTTATCGTCGGCCGCAGCAATATCGTCGGCAAGCCGCTTGTCGGCATGTTTATCCAGAAGCAAAAGGGTGCCAACGCTACCGTTACCGTTTGCCACACCGGCACTAAAAACCTCTCCGAATTTACGAAACAGGCCGATATTCTGGTGGCGGCCATCGGCAAGGCGAAAGCCATTACTGCCGATATGGTTAGAGAGGGCACGGTAGTCGCTGATGTCGGCGTTAACTTTATTCCCGACCCGGTAACCGGGAAAAACAAGCAGGTAGGCGATGTGGATTTCGAAGCGGTAAAAGACAAAGCCGCCGCGATAACCCCCGTTCCGGGCGGCACCGGTGCCGTTACTTCGATGATGCTGATGGTAAACACGGTGAAAGCTGCGGAATTATTAAATAAATAAAAACCGGAGGAAATTATGGTAGCTGCGATTCTTGACGGGAAAAAGTTCTCTGCCGATATCAGGGCAGAGTTAAAAATAGAAGCCCTGAAACTTAAAGAAAAGGGCATTATTCCGGGTTTATCCGGTGTCCTGGTGGGGGAAGACCCCGGTTCGGCTACCTATGTCGGCTTGAAAAGCAAAGCCTGCGAAGAAATCGGTATTACCGAAATGATGTGCCATTTACCCCAGACTCTTACTGAAGTGGAGTTGATGAGCACTATCGACCGCCTGAATAACGACCCGAAAGTGCACGGCATCTTTATTCAGCTGCCGCTGCCGGCACACCTGGCCTCTGCTGAAAGTAAGGCGTTAGCTGCCATATTACCGGAAAAAGATGTGGACGGATTCCATGCGATGAACGTTGGGCGGGCTTGGCTGGGTGAAAACGCTTTCTTCCCGGCGGTAGTGGTGGCGATGCAGGAGATGCTTGTCCGCGGCGGCTGTAACCCGGAGCATAAAAACCTCGTTATCGTGAATGTTGATAATATGGTCGGTAAACCGTTTGCTTCAGCAATGGTGCAGGATAAGAAAAACGCCCGGGCGAACGTGACGCTGGTCTATCCGGATACACCGGATTTGGTTGAATATACGAAGAAAGCTGATATCCTGGTGGTGGCTGTGAACAAACCGAAATTTATCACCGCCGATATGGTTAAAGAAGGCGTGGTAGTCCTCGATTTCGGCGGCAACTGGGTTGAAGACCCGGTGACGAAGAAGAAAAGAACAGTCGGGGATGTCGATTTTGATGCGGTAAAAGAAAAAGCCGGGGCTATTTCACCGGTACCGGGCGGTATCGGCCCGATGCTGGTTACCATGTTAATGTGGAATGTCATACAGGCTGCTAAAATAACAGCGGATATTAAATAATAAATATCCTTTCAATAAAAGGGAGATGGTGAAAAATGGCAGATTATAAAATCGAAAAGAAACCGGCTCCCGAGTGGGGTATGGTTGAAGTTCTCGGGGAGACTTACGAACCGGGCAAACCGGTAGGTGAAGAACAGGGGCGTTGGCAACAGAAGCTGCTTTCCCGGGATGAAAAGCTCAGATTTTTAAAAGACGGTCTGCGTTACTGGTATGCCAAAGAAGGTTTTGGCAGTGAAAAACGCAAAACACCAGCCTAATAATACTACCAATAATAAAATATATTGAAATATTGGAAATTGGTAGTATTTGTAATATTCAATTCTGGAGGAGAAGACGATGCCCGTAGAAATTCCGAAGACTCCCTACAGCGGTAAGATAAGAGAAATCACGCTGGGTAACGGTCCGAAAGCCGTTAAAGTCGGCGGGGAAAATTCCTACCCGTTCTATCTATTCGAAGGCGAAATGCCCAACCTGCCCAGGATAGCGATGGAAATATACGATAGTGTTCCCGAAGATTGGGCTCCGGC
>CAZJQF010000029.1:15874-19520 GCA_964547925.1 uncultured Dehalococcoidales bacterium | reverse complement strand
CCGGCTGATTTTAATGACAGAATTCCGGCTGATTTAAAAACTACCCAGTTTGTAACTCCAGGTCTGAGATATTACTTTAAGATGCAAGTCGGCCAGACAGTAAAAGAATTAAACTGGGATGCCGGGAGAATTTATCAGGACCAGATGTCCAAAGATATGGAGTCGCTTATTAAACTGATAATTCAAATTATTGAATCTAAAGATGAATATCAGGTAATACCCCAACCGACTTCAGCGTATATTTAACATGATGAAGAAAATAACAGTAATTATTCTGGCCGTTTTATTATTAACTTTATTCGTTTTGCCTTCCTGTAAAACAGCTCCGGAAGATACCTTTAAAATTACGCTGGCGGATACCGGAGAGGTTGTCCTTACCGGAAATGATATTGCCGTTTACGATTCTGAAAACCACTCCTTAGAGTTGAATGCAAGCGGTATTACCAAATGGAATTCTTATCTTGTTGATGATTCTAACCCGAGGTCAAGGAATACCCTTTTTTCAAAGGATTTTATTATTACTATAGCCGGACAGGAGATTTGTCAGGGAAAGTTTTGGCCGGCCTACTCTTCTTATTTTCTACCGGAAGTAATTAAAATTACTGCGGTTGATAGACTTGATGACGAATTCAATAAACTCTGGTTAGGCTTTGGCGGCTCAGCAGGAGCTACTGATATTCAAGCATCCCTGACGGATTATTTCAAAAAAGCCGGCCGTTTAAAGTAATCACTCGTAAAATTTGAACACACGGGGGCTTCTCGATTTGGAGATGCCCCTATTTATTTCCTGCCGGAGAATTATTTCCCGATTTGTTTTGATACCATCGTGTCATCCGGGTGATACGGTGGTATCATTGACTTGATACGAAGGTATCAAATATGTGATACAATCGGATTATCAACTCCGTAATGGGGGCGCCCGCGATGACGGTGTTCCGGTTAAGGAGGTTGATATGAAAATCTTACTGGGCTTCTTCATCGGTACCACGTTTGCTCTGCTATTAGTGGTCGGGCTCTTTCATGACAGTTTTTTCGGGGCGTCCGCCGCTGCCGAAGCCGCGTCATCAGTCCAAAGTAATGCCACATCAAATATTGTGGAAACAGATGTTAATCTTCCGGATGTCAAACACATTTGTGACGTTGCCTTAGGCGCGCCTTACCGGCAGGTGAAATCGGAAATTACCGACCCGGATATCGCGGCCTTTTACGAAAGGTATATGGAAGAGACGGGGCTGGACAAGATAGGTCTGGAACAATAAACCGGTAAGTCTTAAATTAAAATATAAAGGGCATCCTGAAAAATCAGGATGCCCTTTAATTATGCTTGAACCGTTTTAATACTACTTGATATAACCTTTCGCTTTGAGGAGTTCCGCGGTCAATATCGAGCCGCCGGCCGCCCCTCTGACGGTATTGTGATGCAGCCCCACGAAACGGTAGTCGAAGACATTACATTTTCTCAATCTGCCCACGCTTACAGCCATGGCGTTACCGGCGTCCCGGTCTTTTTGCGGCTGCGGACGGTTGGGTTCATCGCGGTAAACCAGTGCCGGAATCGGGGCCGAAGGCAGTTTTAACTTCTGCGGTTCGGCGGTAAAATTCTTCCAGATGTTGATAATTTCATCCGGCTCCGGTTTTTTACCGGTAAACTGTACCGAACAGCAGGCGGTATGCCCGTCAACGACAGGCACGCGGTTGCAGTGGGCGGAAATATTCATACCGGCTTCCGGTATGATTTTCCCGCCGCTTAACTTACCGAAAACCTTTAACGGTTCGACCTCGGATTTTTCCTCTTCGCCGCCGATGAAGGGTACGATATTATCGATCAGGTCAATCGAGGCCGGTCCCGGATAGCCGGCGCCGGAAACAGCCTGCAGTGTCGTTACAATCATCTTGTCGATTTTGTAGCCTGCCTGCATCAGGGCATAAAGCGGAATCATGTAGCTCTGGATACTGCAGTTAGGTTTAACCACCAGAAAGCCGTTTTTCCAACCGCGCTGTTTTTGCTGCTGCGGGATAATTTCCAGATGTTCCGGATTGATTTCCGGAATCATTACCGGAACGTCTTCGGTGCCGCGGTGGGCGGAGTTATTCGAGACGACCGCAAAACCCTTCGCGGCATAATCGGCTTCAATTGCCAGAATAGCTTTCTTATCCATTTCAACGGCGGAAAAGATGATCTGGCATTTGCCGATAGCTTTATCTACAATACCGGCATCTTCCACAATAATGTTTTTGTATTTATCCGGCAAATCGGTGGGCATGTGCCACCGTCCGGCAACCGCTTCGCTGTAAGGTTTGCCCGCAGAATTCGGTGACGCAGCGAGATATACTACTTCAAACCACGGGTGGTTACTCAGCAGTCTCAAGTAATTTTGGCCAATCATACCGGTGGCCCCGAGAATACCTACTTTAATCATTGTGTCCTCCAGAATTGCTCTTAAAATTATCATACAATAACAAACGCAGGCGTCACAAATTAACGTCTGCGCTTATTTTCTCAATATTGGCCGGATATAGACGGAAAAGGCTTACTCTTCTTTGATATACCTCCAATAGAAACCGTCTTTCACGTATACCGGTTTTTCACATTTAGGGCAAACGACCTTTAGTAAGGACTCGGTTTTTTGTTCCTTACCTTTGACCAGTTTGAGGCAGTTCGAGCAATAAACTTTCTTGGGAGCTACTTTCAATGTCATCTCCTCGATTATTTTGTTACGTCCATTATATCACATTAAATAATAAGATTGATAAATAGTATTTCAGGGTAACTTTGTGCCGGCATACCGGAGATAAAGCAATTAAATTGACTGTGAGAAGCTGGAATGATAGGATAATCATATACTTTTTACATCAATTAGCCCGGTAAAGTAGTTTACGATTCAACTTGCAGATTAATTTTCGATAAAGTCGTTTATACTGAATTTACGGCTGATTCGTTTCAGATTAAGAGAAAAAACGTATCGTAAATGGAGGAGCAGATGGACCTCGAAGGGAAAAATGCGATTGTTACCGGTGCCAGTCTGGGAATCGGGGCGGCGATTGCGGTGACTCTGGCCAAAGAAGGGGCCAATGTTGCCATCAACTACCGCAAACATGATACCGAAGCCAAAGAGATTGTCCGGCAGATAGAAGCAGTCGGACGCAAGGGGCTGGCAGTTCAGGCCGATGTCGTCAGTTTCCAGGATGCGGAGAATATGGTCAAAAAGGTTGTGGACGAATGGGGCAGCCTGCATATTCTGGTCTGCAACGCCGGTATCAACCGGGACAGCGTCATCTGGAAAATGACCGAACCGCAGTGGGATGAGGTTATCAACACTAACCTGAAGGGCTATTTCAACTACAACCGGGCCGCCGCTATCCATTTCAAAGAGAAGAACTACGGCAAAATCGTTAATATTACTTCAATTAACGGTATGCGCGGCAAGTTTGGACAGTCCAACTACTCTGCTTCGAAAGGCGGCATTATCGCGTTTACCAAGACACTGGCGAGGGAACTTGGTAAATTCAATGTCAATGTAAATGCCCTGGCTCCGGGTATGGTAGCCACCGATATGGCGAAAAACATCCCGCCGGAGTTTTTGCAGAAGGCTATCGATGAAACGATGCTCGGCCGGCTGGCGAGTCCGGAAGACGTTGCCAATGT
>CAZJQF010000029.1:13647-15774 GCA_964547925.1 uncultured Dehalococcoidales bacterium | reverse complement strand
TTTGTTAACGTAGAGAAGGAGATAAAGGAATGAAAGAAGTAGTTATAACCTCAGCAGTCAGGACGCCTATCGGAGCATATTGCGGAACACTCCGCGATACACCGGTCGAAAAACTCGGGGCGACTGTACTGAACAAAGCGATTGACGAATCGAAAGTGAAATCGGCGGAAGTGAATGACGTGGTATTCTCGCAGGCTTACGCCGGCGGAGAGTCGCCCAATATAGCCCGTCTCGCATTACTGACGGCCGGCTGGCCGGTGGAAGTACCCGGTCTTACAGTCGACCGGCGTTGCTGCGGCGGCGTGGCTTCTCTGTGGACGGCAGCTATGGAAATTCAGGCCGATTATGCCGATACGGTGGTTTCGGCCGGTGCCGATAGCATGAGCCGCTGCGAATTCTACGTTCCCGGCGAATACCTGAAATGGGGTGTAGGCGGCCGGACAGACCCGAAGTGGGGTTTTATGCCCCGTCAGCACGGTAGTATGGCAATGTGGGGAATTCCGTTTTATGACAGGATACAGCGCGGCCGTCCGATGCATCAGCCCATCGAGCGCTTCGGTGAATTGAACTCGATGATGACCTGGGCGGAAACCGCAGCCAAGAATGAGCATATTACCCGCGAAGAAGCCGATAAATGGTCGGTAGGTTCTCATAAAAAGGCTGTTGCGGCGATAGATTCCGGAAAGTTTAAAGAAGAAATCGTTCCGATTCCCGTTATGGTAAAGGGTAAAGAGGTGCCTTTTGATACTGATGAGACACCCCGCCGGGATACCTCAACCGAGCTGCTGGCGAAATTAAAAACGGTCTATCCGGACGGTGTTTGTACCGCTGGTAACTCATCCAGTGAAAACGACGGTGCCGGAGCGGTCGTTTTAATGACCCCGGAAAAGGCTAAAGAGCGCGGTGTTAAACCGATGGTTTATATTAAATCATTCGGTATCGGCGGCGCCGACCCGACCCTAACTTATCCGGCGGTTCCGATTGCGGTTAATAATGCTTTAAAGAGAGCCGGGCTGACTATCGACCAGATAGACCTTATCGAAATCCAGGAGGCTTTTGCCGTACAGTGTCTGGCTGATGCCAAATTAATGGGGCTGAGCGCCGATGTTATGGAAAACAAAGTTAACGTTAACGGTTCGGGTATCTCGCTCGGTCATCCTATCGGAGCCACCGGCGTGATGAGATTAGTAACGCTCGTTCACGAGATGGTCCGGAGAGGCGTCAGATACGGTTTGCTGACTATCTGCGGCGGCGGCGGTCTGGGTATTTGCACCATCGTCGAACAGAAATAATAATACAGTTTAAAAGAATTTAATAAGCTCAATAGCCCAGCTTTTTATCGACTACATTGATAAGAGGCTGGGCTATTAAATACCGTTCCATGTTTTTACATAGAATATCGACGGCACGTTGGTGGTAGTCCTCCATCGAACCGGAGATATGCGGGCTGATAATCACGTTCGGTATTTCCCATAATTTACTGTCCGGAGGCAGAGGTTCCGGGTCGAAGACGTCTAGAGCTGCTCCTGCTATTTTACCGGTTTCCAAAGCCCGGATTAAAGCGGGCTGGTCGATAATTTTGCCGCGGGCGATATTAATGACAAAAGCTGACGGTTTCATCAGCTTCAATTCTTTAGCCCCGATAATTTTAACGGTATCTTGAGTGAGCGGCAGCGCTACTAACACGAAGTCACTTTCGGCCAGGATTCGCGGCATAGCGGAGGCCGGTAATAACGAATCGACATACCGGGTATGCGTTTCTTTTTTCACGGAGCGGCGGCTGGCGATGACTTTCATACCGAAGGCTTTAGCCAGCCGGGCGACCTCGGCGCCGATATTGCCCATGCCCAATATCCCCAGGGTTGTATCTTTTAATACCATCGGTAAATAACGGTCCCATTGTTTCTGCCTTTTTGCTTCCACCAACTGGGGAAGATTTTTCGCCAGGGCTAATATCTGAGCCATCACGAACTCAGGTATTACGGTAGAATGAATACCGTTGACAGTGGTGATGGTAACGTCGCTGTTAAAGAGGTCGTCCTCCACAAACCAGTCGATGCCGGCGGTCATTGCCTGATACCATTTTAACTTCGGGGCTCTCTGTACCAGATGCTCCGGCAGGCGGAA
>CAZJQF010000029.1:0-13547 GCA_964547925.1 uncultured Dehalococcoidales bacterium | reverse complement strand
GGAATAACGGGTAGTAATAACTGAGACGGATATTTCTCGTTATGATAAATCTTATGCAGCGTCGTTTTGGCAGAACAGATATGGTAGGGGATATACTCGACGTTGGTAAAACAGGCGGTCCCGGTCGGCATGTCCATACTGGTAATATCGACGCAAATCCGGTGTCCCTTTTTGAACATATTCGCGGTGGATAATATTTCAATATCATATTCGACGATTTCACCGGGAACGACGGGCTTTTGAGCTTCCCGCGTGAATTTATGCCAGGGTTTGTAAGGCTTGGTTCGTTTTTTATCCAGTTCGCGGTGGGAAGCTTTCAGCCAGCCGCGGGTTAACTCCCTTTCCGGCAAATCGGCAGGCAGCAGGGTTTCGCCTTCGCGGGCGGTGCGCTGGGAGGGGTCAGGACCGACATCTTTCAGGATGATAATCCAGTTGGTATCCGTCTGGTCGATAGACGCAAACAGCTTCAACGAACAGGGTCCGGCGATAACGGTATCTTCGGGCAGAGGTTCGGTCATATAGCGCAGGCGCTGGATATCGCGGGTTAGGGAAGGCGGCATCTGGACGAAAGCATCCGGTTCTTCGTAGCCGTCGCGGGCGGCAGGCGTGAAAGGTTCTTCGCGCAGTCTTTCCCAGCTATGGAGATAATATTTCGTCCACTTTGTTTCCGGGAGCGGCCAGTTTTCGGCCGTATACCATTCGTTAGCTCCCATCAGCCAGAGTTTTACCGGCGGCTCATCCATAATGCCGGTATCGATGCCTTTCAGCCAGAAATCGTACCAGCGGAGGATTTCATTGTGGAACGAGCGGAAAGGCCGTTCCAAGTGAGCCGACCCGGTGAACATAATTTTCTTCGGGACCTTGATGTTCATAAACCAGTTCTGGCAGCCCTGGTGGTGTAATTTATAGGAGTACGCATACCAGCCGGCGCCGGTATAGGCTGGAATGGTTATTTTTTTAGGATTTCCCTCGGCCTTTTTTAAGTCCTCTTCGGTGTCATAAGGATTAAGCAGTGTATCAAAGAAGGACGGTGAATGCTGGCCTTTTTGCGTTAAAACATTATAGATAGTCGGGTACATCTTAAAATCGGGGTTGTTCATCGCTTCCTGCCACAGTTTTTCCTGTGGCGGGGATAATTTACCCGGGCGGTTGCGGTTTATATGGCCGACGCCGGTCTGATCGAGAAGATAAAGCATCACATGGGAAACACCGCCGGGGACAAAATCACGGAAAGGATAGACGGAAAAAGCATCATAAGGGAAGATGGCTTTGAGGTGAGGCGGTTTTGACATGGCCGCTCTCCATTGAGCTTCGGCGAAGGCGGAAATACCGACCATGCCGATATTTCCGTCACACCAGGGCTGTTTCGCAATCCATTCGATAATATCGTATAAATCGGTTGCCCCGGCGTCAGGACCGGCTCCGGCAGGACTGTCTTCCGATTTACCGATGCCCCGCGGGTTAGCGATGACATGGACATAGCCGCGGGAGACGAAAAACCGGGTATCACCGGCTTCCTGACCGCCGAACCACAAGGGGCTCCACGCCGGCTGCGGGCCGAAGGCCTCAGTTGCCTCAGGCGACTGTAAATCTTTGTTATGCGGGGCGCAGGAGAAAAGGGCGGGGAATTTGCCGGGAGCGTCCGGACGGTATATGTCGGCGGCTATACGAACACCGTCACGCATTTTTACCATGACATCCCGCTCCTGTTTCAGGTCTTTGAAAGCAGGCTTCCGGTCGTATTCCGGGGGCGGGGTATGTGATTCCGAGACACCGAAGCTGGTGATGATTTTTTTCATTTGGACTCCTGTTCGTTAAATATACGTTTATAACCGGGGGAAAATATTGGCAGACAATTAATCAGGTTATCCAAAAATTATCACACGTAATCAGTCTTGTCAAGTAAAAGCCGGACCGGATACAAATAAGTGCGGATTATTCAGAAAAACGGTAAATACAGTTTAAATATCAAACAATTTTACGGCATATACGTTTGAATCACTTTACACTCTTAACACCGGTTAATTATTACATTGCTTCATAATTGCCATTTGTCATATTATTATCATTAAGTTTTATTATTATTAATTCCATTTGCCAATTTATTATTCAGCCGGGACAGTCAATTCCGAAGAATGAACGAACCAGATATTTACCAGAAGACAAACGAAGAGCTGATTAAAGAATTAGATGCACTGCAGCAAAAACTACACAGTGCTCTGGCTAATACCATTAATGTAATTTCCCAGACCTGCGAATTGCGGGATCCGTATACTGCAGGGCATCAGGCCAGGGTAACCCAGCTCTCACTGGCTATTGCAGGAGAGATGGGACTATCTACCGAACAGAAAGAGTCGTTGCGGTTAGCATCCTCGATTCATGATATCGGTAAAATCAGTGTACCCACAGAAATACTTTCCAAAAGCGGGCCATTGTCCCAGACAGAATTGACTATCGTTAAGCTGCACGTTCAGGTTAGTTATGAAATAGTCCGAAAAATAGATTTCACATTGCCGGTGGCCGATATCGTTCTCCAGCATCACGAGCGACTTGACGGGTCAGGTTATCCCCTGGGCGCCGCCGGAAACACCATTACTTTGGAAGCCAGAATTTTAGGTGTGGCGGATGTGGTAGAGGCAATGAGTTCGCATCGTCCTTATCGTCCCGCTCTTGGTGTGGTTAAAGCCCTTGAGGAAATAACCTCGCATAAGAATATATTATATGATTCCAAAGTTGTGGGCGCCTGTTTGAGCGTGTTTAATGAAAAGGGTTTTGAGTTCAAAGAATAAAGCCGTATCGGTATTTACTTATTCTGCCGGAAAATACCGATCAACAGTTAATTTCAGCGATGTCACAGACATTAAGTTCGAGCATTTTTATATTGGCCAGAATACGGTCGAGATTACGGTCGATGGTCTGAATCCCGCCGGACATTTGTTTTAATTCCGTGGCGGTTTTGCGGAGCAGCCGTATCTTTTCGGCCATTTCCTTGAGTTGTTTTTCCTCAGTCATAGCAAATTCTCCTAATGCGGTCTCATATCCTTGAAACGCCGGGACTTGCCTTCCGAACGGGGCAGGCTGCCCTGTTCGTAGAATTCGATGTCATAACCAAGATTAGTGGTAATTCTCAAATCGGCGGACAGCTTTTTCTCGATATCTTTAATAGCGTCTTTATATTCAGCGAGGTATTCCACTTTCAATGTAATATCATCGGTCGCTCCGGTTTTCGTAACGATAACCTGATACTCATTGCTTAATTGCGGGAATTTCCGGACGACTTCTTCGATGGCGGAAGGGGACAACAGCACGCCTTTTACCTTAGTGATATCATCAGTCCGGCCGATAACCCCGCCGTCAACCTGCCGGAAAGTCCGTCCGCATTCACACCGGCCGGCTTTCCATTGGATAATGTCTTTAACATCGAACCGGATGCACGGCTGGGCGAAACGGTTGAGCGCGGTAATGACCATCTTGCCTTTCCGGCCCGGTTCGGTAATCGGTTCGCCGGTTTCGATATCTTCTATTTCTACCAGGTAAAAAGCGTCGTTCACGTGCAGGCCGGTCTGGTAGCGGCATTCCCAGCCCCAGTGGCCGATTTCGGTGCTGCCGACCTGGTCGAATACCTTGGCTCCCCAGGCATCCTCCATCCTTTTACGGGTGGCGGGAATGCTGCCGCCGGGTTCCCCGGCAACAGTAATTTTACGGACGCACAAATCTTTCGGGGGATTGATACCCATTTTTTGGGCCGTCTCCGCCATACCGAGGATATAGCTCGGGGTAGCGGCTGTCGCCGTAGCTCTAAGCTCGCGCATTTTAAGTATGCGAGCCTCGGTATTCAAAACGCCGCCGGGGATTACCTCACAGCCTATCTTTTCCGCTGCCATGTGAGCCGCCCAAAAAGCAATAAAAATGTTATAGCCGAACGGCAGGAAAAAGCGGTCGGTATCGCGGTATCCCTGAGCGTAAAGGGCATAAGCGTACGCCTCGGTGCTGAATTCCCAATCCTGCCAGGTATCTGCCTGGTAAACCGGTTGTCCGGTCGTCCCGGTGGTCTGCCGGTAGCACGTCACCTCGTTAAGGGGGACACAGAGAATATCTCCGTAAGGAAACGGGTCTTTGCCCTGGGCATTACGCATCAGGGCTTTTTCCATCTTGGGTACTCTGCGGATATCATCGAATGTTTTAATGTCACCCGGTTCCAGTCCGGCGTCGCGGTATAACTGATGGTAGAATTTAGAGTGCTCGTACGCCCACCGGAAAATAGCCTGGAATTTTTTTAACTGGAGTTGCCTGAGCTTCTCCTGAGGCAATGTTTCCAGCAACGGATTCCAATATTCTTCTTTGGCCATGAGCTAATTCTCCATTCTTGCCGCAGTTAAAACGTTAACGGATAACGATTGAACGGGAAAAGAGGTCTTATTTTCGATTGTAAAATCCGGTTTTCAACCGTCTATTTATTTTTCCAGACCGGCGGTCTTTTTTCGAGATAAGATTTCAAACCTTCCTGGCCGTCTTCCGTCAGCCAGTTGGCGATGCCCGATACCGTAGCTTTGTCCAGAGCGGTGGTCAGTTCGGGACTGCCGACGCACTCGTAAAAAGCGTCCCGCACCAGCTTCACGCTGAGGGCACTCTTACTGAGGAAGGTTTTAGCCATGTCATCGCCGGCTTTATCCAGTTCAGCTAAGGGTACGACTTTATTAACCAGACCGTTTTTCTCGGCCTGCTCGGCGGTAATCGCATTACCGATAAGGATTAGTTCAAAGGCTTTTTTCTGGCCCATAATGCGCGGGAATAACGCAGCGGCGGCCGGAGCCAGACCGCCCAGTTGGATTTCCGGTTGGCCCATTTTCACGCCTTCAGCGGCAATGGCCAAATCACAGCCGGCGATAATTTCACAACCGCCGCCCAGAGCGATGCCGTTAACCAGAGCGATGCTGGGTTTGCCCAGGCTGCGCAGCAACTTAAACATCTTGCCGAATTCCATAAACATGTGCGGCAGCATATCACCAATGTGGTCCTTCACTTCAATGCCGGCGCAAAAGGCTTTTTCCCCGGCACCGCGGATAATTAATACTTTGGTATTCTCATCTTTAGCTAAATCGGCGAGGGCACTGTTTATTTCGCGGAGAGTTTCCATATTGATAACGTTTACCGGCGGCCGGTTTACCGTCAGCCGGGTAATGCCGTCCTTGTTTTCTAAACTGATATTCGTATAAGTCATTGTTATCCTCCTTAAATGCCGTCATACCGGTTTAATCGGTAGTATCGCGGTTTAATCTCAAAATCGTATCCTGTTTGTTGCTATTTGTCAAACGAGACTCTATGTGGAGAAGCCCAAGTTTTTTAACTTGGGCTTCTCGTTTTACTTCGCTAATTTTAATTATTTCGGAATGGGTTTGCCGAGTACGGCTTCGAACATCGCATCATCGACCAGAGCCCCTTCGGCAAGCATCTGGCGGTATTTAATGAAGTCGATAGTGTCTTTACCGGTAATCTTCTTGGTATTGAAAGCGGTAAAGCCGAGGAAGGCTTCACTCGACATATTGACGCCCAGCCAGAACAGATGGTCGTTCTTGTTGAGGTCCCAGAAGTATTTCTTCTTCTGTCTGATACCGGCGATGGATTTCATCAAACAATGCGGAAAGAGGTTGGTAAACGTCCAGAGGATTTTGTTTACCTCGGCATCGACGAGAGAGTAGTCGTAGGTAGATGCCTTCATAATCTCTTTGGCTTTCGCGGCGGCTTCGCCGGTGACCGATTCGCCGTAAACAATCTGGCCGTTATCAATCCATTTATCGGTAATAACCAAAGGATTGCAGATGAATTTCCCCTCGTTTTTCAGGACGGGGACTACTTTGCTGATGTAGTTTTTGCGCAGCATTTTATAGGCGCTCCACATTTCGCAGGAAACGCAGTTCCACATCGCATCTTCAATGGTTAAAGCCCAAGGTAAGAAATCGGAAGAACCGCCGACCGGGGCGGAGCCATGGCGGGGACCGGCCTGGCCGAAGATGGCGGTATCAGCGGTAACACCGAGATCGCAGGCACCGCCGATTTCCTGACCGCCGGCGACACTCATACCGTTAATACGGCGGATGACGGGTTTCTGGCACATTAATATGGAATCGACCATTGAGTTAAAGAGGGTCATATATTCGTTATATTCGGTTGGTTTCTGGGAATAATACTCGGAATATTCTTTGGTATTGCCGCCGGTGCAGAAGGCAGCGTTGCCGGCACCGGTAAAAACTACGGCAACGACATTGCGCTGTGATTGCGCCCGCTGGAAACCGGCGATAACACCTTTCACCATTTCGGTGGTATAGGAGTTGTATTGGGCCGGGTTATTTAGCGTAATCCAGGCACTGACGAGTCCCTCGACCGGTTTACCGGTGGGGTCGAGGATGGGTTTCTCCTCATACATTGTACAGGGGGGCGTGGTTCCGAAATGCTCCGTACCCCATAGATTATGGTCCTTCACTCCGCCTTCCCGCGGAATCCAGCTTAAAGACATCTATATCCCTCCATCGAATATTTTTATTCAACAATAAATAATGTTAAAAATCCGGAGTTAAAACGATTCTCTTTTCAATACCGCCCTTGTGGGCTTCTTCGAACGCTTGCTGTATCGTGCTCATCGGTCTGGTTTCGAGGAACGGCTCGATTTGGATTTTACCTTCGAGAACCATCTGCAATACCGGAGCGTAATATTTGGGTAAGCAGCCCCAGGTGCCGCGGATATCGGCATCGAAAGCCATCAAACGCGACAGCATATATTCGTTTTTCTGCATGCCGTAGCCGGCGACAACCAGGACGCCGATGAAGGAAAGCAGTTCGAGAGCGATGGTCTGGCCTTCTCCGGTACCGCTCCACTCGAAGATTTTCCAGCCGTAGTTGGCGGGCAGTCCCTTTTCTTTACAGTAAGCCCGGAATTCGTCGCGGATAGCTTTGGTATCTTTTCCGGCGGAACTGATGGTCTTGGTGGCTCCGAACTGTAATGACCTCTCGAGTTTGGCGGGATTACGGCCGATAGCGATAACCTCTTTAGCGCCGAGCGCGCGGATAATCTGCGTCGCGTATACGCCCACACCGCCGGTGGCACCGATGACGATGGTCAGGTCACCTGGTTTAACCTCGCCGCGCATGGCACCCTGGTAGGGAGATGTAACGGCATCGGCAATTACCGCAAGATGAGACAGCGGGAAGCTGCCTTTATTTTCGACGAGACATAAATCGGCTGAAGGGACTACGATATGGCTGGAAAAGCCGCCGTAAATGCCCAGACTGTTGCCCGGCATTTTCTGGGCGAGACAGCGGTTGCCTCTGCCGGCCGCGCAGATGGGGCAGTTATTGCACGGCATTACTGCCGGAACGATTACTTCTTTACCGAGAAATTTACTGTCCCCGGCGATTACCGTACCGCTGATTTCATGACCGAGCGTAAGCGGCGGTTTATTAACCGTGGGTACTCCATCGTAAAAATAGCCGAGGTCGGTATGGCAGACACCGCAGCCGGCGATTTCTACCAGCGCCTCATTGGATTTAACTTCGGGCATCGGAATGCTGGTGCGGGTTAAGGTTCCGGGGGTTGTCATTTGCCAGGTTTGAATTTCATTAGGTATATTTGCCATTTTTCCTCCTAAGCAGAATCAATAATACGGTGGACGCCGTTATGCTCCTGTAGTCACCTCCTTAGAACAAATAATAGACAGAAGTGAGGGGCATGGAATTAGGTCTCAGAAATAATGATAATTAAGAGTAACAATTTCCAGCCTTGTTGTCAATTCAAAAATGACACGTATTTTCAATAAATTTCCGAAGGATTTAATGCTACAGCGTCCGGAAAAACGATAATGGTAACCCCAATAGATTGCCACTATTATACAAAAATAAGTTTAAAGTATCAATATTCACCGCAGCTGCAAAATATTTTTGACCAAACGAACTTCTAATGCTAGGATAATGAACAAATATCCGCCTTATATTAATAGTTTTTTAAGAAGGTTTTAATTGGATAACATTAAGAGTCCGTATACCGTAACCGAATCGTATTCATCTGTTGCCTGTAGTGCCGGAACGAAGCGAGTAAGTAATACCGGGTTAGATTACCGGCAGCGTAAAATAGAGGGTAGCCCCTTTTGAGTCGTTATTTACTGCCCAAATTTTTCCGTTGTGAAGTTCGACGAATATCTTGCTCAAAGCCAGGCCGATGCCCAATCCCTTAAGTCTGTCCTTATCACCTTTCCGGCGCGAGTATGGGTCAAAGAGGTGCGGTAAGACATCTTCACTAATACCGGGGCCGGTATCCTCGACTTTTATTTGAATCGAGTTATTATCATATTGCCCGGCATATATCGTAACCTTCCCCTCGGGAGTGTAAGCAATACTATTTTTTAACAGGTTGGTCAGCACCCAATGGAGTCTTCTTTTATCCCCCCTGACCTGAAGAATATCGTCATTGATTTTAGATTCCAGGACCAATCCTTTGCTGCGGGCGGATGATGCCATTTCCGATTCTACCGCCCGGATTAGTTCGATAATATTTAAAGGCTGCATATCCAGATGAAGTATGCCGATTTCCCCGCGGGCAAGGTCGAGCAGCTCGTTTATCCGTCGCTCCAGTTTAAACGAAGAGTGTCGGATATTCTGTACCAGAGACGAGAATGTATCGTTCTTATCATGAAATTCGGCTTCCAGTAATTCGCCGGAAGCTAAAATGGCCGTCAGCGGCGTTTTTAATTCGTGGATTATCGCCCGGACATAATTGTCTCTTTTTTCCATTTCCTGCTGTAAATCATGGCGCAGTTTGTATTCTTTGTTATATAAAGTTTCCAGTAATTTTTGCGATTCTTTCCGTTCGGAAATATCCTGTAATAATACGAGCCTGCCGATTATTTTTTCTCTATTGTTCCGTAACGGATTTGAAATCAAGTTATAATAACGGTTTCCTCTGGGACTATCCAGGGTGATTTCAGCCCTGGATTCAATAGCAATATTGTTGTTAATCACAGCCGGCCATTTAGGCCAGATTTTATCAATCGGTCTGCCGATGGCATCGATACGCTTTAAATCGATGATGCGTTCTCCGGCGGTATTGATATCGGCGACGTAGCGGCGGGAGTCCAGTATTAAAATACCGTCAGGCAGCTTTTCGATCAGTACGTTACGGGCCACCGTAATAGGGTTTATTAAGTGGTAACGGAGAATGGAGACGCCATAGAAATATCCCGCCAGTACAAATACGAAAGGCGTTAAATCAAGACCCCGGATGGGACTGAATCCGAAAACGTAAATGATGTTGCCTATCAGCGGTATCGTAGTCCCGATTAATACTAGAATGAGACGATGCCAGTAAAGCCCTCGTTTAGACAGGACAAAACGCCAGAGGTGAAAAATGCCGTAGATGATGGCCAGATATTGAAATGTCCAGAAAATCCAGAACGACCAGCCGTGTTCCCATAAAAGGAAATATTGGGTATCCGGGGAGGGAGATATTTGGGTCCAGAAAGTGTTATGAAACTGGTTTGTCCAGAGAGTAACGAGAGCGGCGACAGGTATTATGGCCAGAAGCAGAAAATAGCGGGGCTTCCGCCACCAGTGAGCTCCGGAATAATCAAGGGAGAAAAACAGCCAGAAAATACCGGTGCCCGCGATACCGAAGAACTCCATTTTACCCCAGAAAACCTTATCTTGGAACGCAACGGCTCCGGCTTCAAGGATGCCTCCGAAGAGCCACCAGGCGATACAGAGTAAAAGCAATGTCAGGGGAACCGAACCCGGGGCGGGGCGGCGCACCCAGGTAATCCAGGCGATGAAGATTGCCAGCAGCGAGCCGATGAAAAAGGCTAATACAAAAGGCGGGAAATCAAATGCCATCGTTATTACCGGTACTAAAGTTCATATTGTTACCGAATATACTTCGTTATTTATTAAATCAATTAACCCGAATCGGGATATTCACGAAAAATAAGCTTTCGGGGCAGAATCATATTTCCACGCATTATAGCATAACTATGTAGATAAGTTAACACACGCGAGATATAAATCCGCTACTCTTCCAATATGTCTAAAATTACACAAATATATACGGCGCGCCTGCGATTCATTGTAATGCAAACGGTCCGTAAATTATGTATCTGAATAACGGCGACTTAACCGCCGCCGATTAGCATGAAGAAAGGTCCCTCGTGAAGTTCGACCTCGGTCTGGCCTTTTTCCGCCCGGTATTTTACAACTTCACACAGGGTACTCCAACCGGTGATGTGGCGGCCGTCGATAACCCTTACGGTTCTGGGGTTCGTCCAGTCCCACGACCGGGCTTCTTCCAGACTGCAGGTTCTGGTATTTTTAGTTTCCATATCCAGTACTTTTAAGGTCATTTCCGTATCGCCGCCAATCGAATTATTGGCTTTAGTCCACGGATTTACGTGTTTCGACAGTGCGTCGAAATTAATCTGGTGGGGTGAATTGAAGGCGGCTTTCGTGTCGTCTTTCTGGGATTTCTTGATGTAGCCGCGGTAATTTTTTTCAAAACAAAGAAAATAGTGCCTGCCGCGATAATTTTCGCATTCCTTGCACATTTTCCCGCTGAACGGGCATAATACACTCGTCTTAGCCATTTCACGACTCCCGGATTACATTAAAATTATAAGAAATACATTAAGCGGTGTAAATTATACTTACCAGTCAGTAATATTATAACCCGGATTTCTCCACCGAATCAAGCTTGAACGGATGATACTACCGGTTTACTTCGTATTGTTAACCCGGCTTCCCATTTGCAGAAGCTTTATGCTTTGTGCTTTAATTAAGCAACTTCAATTTCTTTAAAAATTAATAGCATTTTGGCCGATCCTTTATATAAACCCCCGTTAAGATACAAATTAATATCATAGCACTTCATTGAGCGTACATTTCTGTTACGTGAGTAAAACAAGGCGGGTTTTATACTGATGAGCTGGCAGGACGAATACAAGAAAAAGCTTACAACGGCGGAAATTGCAGTCCGTGCAATCAAGCCGGGTAACCGTGTCGTATTTGGTCACAACTGCGGTGAGCCGCAGCATCTGGTAAAAACGCTGGTTGCTCATACCGAGGAATACTCGAACGTAGAAATCGCTCATATGATTCCGATGGGCCCGAGTGAGTATTGTCTACCTGAGAGCGCCGGACATTTTATCCATAATTCGTTTTTTATCGGGGCCAATACCAGAGATGCGGTAAACTGTGGGCGTGCCAAATTTACCCCCTGTTTCTTTAAGGATATCCCCCGTGTATTGCGGGAGGAACTACCCGTCGATGTAATGTTGTGCCAGTTATCCCCGCCGGATGATACAGGATTTTGCAGCTTCGGCATTTCCGTAGATTACACCAAGCCCGTTGCCGAATCAGCGAAAATCATTATCGCCCAGATTAACCGTAATATGCCCTATACTCGCGGCAATACGCTGATTCATGTTTCTAAACTCGATTACATCGTCGAATATGACGAGCCTCTGATTACTTACCGTTCTAATAAACAGGAAAATCCGGATTTTCTCGCCGGCATGCATAAACTGGGTAATTATTGTGCCGATTTAATCGGTGACGGAGCCTGTTTACAACTCGGTATCGGGGAAATTCCGGACGCCGTGCTCTCTTTTCTCGCGGATAAAAAAGACTTAGGGATTCACACGGAAATGTTTTCGGACGGGGTGGTCAACCTGATACGTAAGGGGATAGTCAACGGCAGCCGTAAACAAATCGATAAAAATAAAGTGGTAGCGACTTTCATTATGGGTTCCCGCAAGCTATACGATTTTGTCGATGAAAATCCCTGTATCTCAATGTATCCTATCGAATATACGAACGACCCTTATATCATCGGTAAAAACGATAATGTCGTCGCAATCAACTCATGCCTGCAGATAGACCTGTTGGGACAGGTAACCTCGGAGACTTTAGGTACACTGCAATACAGCGGTGTGGGCGGGCAGGTAGATTTTATACGGGGTGCGGCGCGGTCGAAAAACGGGAAGTCTATTCTTGCGGTAGCTTCTACGGCAGGTAACGGAAAATATTCCCGTATTGTGCCCGCCCTGGAAAAAGGGACGGCGGTCACCACCTCACGGAATGAAGTCCACTACATCGTTACCGAATACGGCGTGGCCAATTTACGGGGCAAGAGTGTAAAAGAACGCGCTCTGGCCTTAATATCTATCGCTCATCCGGATTTCCGCGCGAGCTTAATGCGGTATTGTAAGAAAATGACACTGATATAAAAACCGGGATAATTTAAATTTACGTTGTTACCGAAACGGCAATTTTAGACAGGGCATATTTATTCCATCAGGAAATATTCGTTTAGTAATTACAATATCTGCATCGCGGCCATAAAGCCTTCGGTACCCGCTTCGAAAACCTTGGCCCCTCGGACGCAGTCGCCCGCTTCGAAGACCACAGCTTTACCGGCTGCCTCACGCAGTTTTTCGACCTCCGGTCTTTTAGCACTCATACCGAGCGAATAAACCACGGTATCGCCTTTAATCGATTCTTCCGCACCGTGAACGTTTTTAACCTTAACGGAAGTTGCGGTAATTTCAACGCAGCGGCATCCGGTTTTAACGGTCATATTTTTACGCTTTTCAATCTGCCGTACCGTTGCGGTGAGAGCCAGACCGAACGACTCCGGTGCCAGTCTCTTCTGCATTTCTACAATCGTTACATTGTGGCCTTTATCCGCCAGATAGATACCGGTCTCGCAGCCGGCTAACCCGCCGCCCACCATAATAACGTTTTCCCCGATTTGGGTGCCTTTTTTATACGCATCGAGGGCGGAAATCGCTTTTTCAATACCGGGTATTGGCAGTATCGTAGGCACAGCACCGATAGCCAAAATTACGGCATCCGCATTAAAATTTTTGATGAATTCAGGAGTGGCTGTGGTATTGAGCATTACTTTAATTTTCCGTTTACCGATTTCCAGGATGAGTAAATCTTTAAAGTTTTTAAGGTCGATTTTGTGCTCATCCTCATCGGTAAAATATAAAATACCGCCTAGAGAATCATTTTTCTCAACCAGCGTTACTTTGTGGCCTCGGTCCGCAGCGGCAATCGCCGCCCGCATTCCGCCGGGGCCGCCGCCGATAACCAGCACATTCCGGGAAGCCTTCGGAGCCGGCATCGCGTCTATAATAGATTCGTTGCCGGACACCGGATTGAGAGTGCAGGTTCGCAACCGAGGAGCAGCCGGTTGGGGTGTTGGCGGCTGCTTATGGGCAGCGGTATTCGGTACGAGCGTGGCCCGGTCGTCACCGGGGATTTCCGGCATACCCGTATAGCAGTTAAAACAGCGGATACACCGCAGGATATCTTCGCTCTTACCTGTCCGGGCTTTATTCGGGAAGTCAGAGTCGGCGATAAGCTGCCGTGCCAGAGAAACGAAATCCACTTTACCCTCGGCAATTACTTTATCGGCAAATTCCGGGCTGTTGATGCCGCCGACGGCAGTGACGGGGATATTGGTTTTCTTTTTGATGATAGCGGCACGGTCGACGTTGATACCGTGC